>JAISFK010000097.1 GCA_031263625.1 Clostridiales bacterium | reverse complement strand
GAGCTTGCGTATGCCCTGGCCCTGATCGCCGCGGGCGACCGGCATTCCGTCACGCCGCCCTGGGTCGCGATAAACTACCCGAACGTCGAGCGCGCGATCAGGCTTCTGCGGAACAGCCCGTGCGCCGGCGGCTGCGCGTATTGCGAAAGCGCGCTGGACGCGCGCGCGGAGCTGAAGCGGATATTCGGCTATGACAGCTTTCGCGAATACGACGGGGCGCCGCTCCAGGAAAGCGCGGCAAAGGCGGCGGTTCGCGGCAAATCCCTGCTCGCGGTGTTCCCGACGGGCGGCGGCAAGTCCGTCACGTTCCAGCTGCCGGCCCTCATGGCCGGCGAGGCCGCCCGCGCCCTGACCGTCGTGATCTCCCCGCTGCAGTCGCTGATGAAGGACCAGGTGGACAATCTGGAACGGCTCGGAATTGCGGACGCGGTCGCGATCAGCGGCCTGCAAAACCAGATCGAGCGCTCTGAAGCCATTGGCAGGGTGGCGAGCGGCCTCGCGTCCATACTCTACATATCGCCGGAGCAGCTGCGCTCCAGGACGATCGAGCACCTGCTCCTGTCCCGCCACGTCGCGAGGTTCGTAATCGACGAGGCGCACTGCTTCTCCGCGTGGGGGCAAGATTTCCGCGTGGACTATCTTTACATCGGCGACTTCATCCGCGAGCTCAGGGAAAAGAAGGGCGGCAAGGACGCGATCCCCGTTTCGTGCTTCACGGCGACCGCCAAGCAGAAGGTGATCAGCGACATCCGGGATTATTTCAGGAAGAAGCTGGGCCTTGAGCTGGAGCTGTACGCCACCGGCGCCGCGAGGAAGAATCTGCGCTACGCCGTTCTGCACATGGAAACCGAGGACGCGAAGTACAGGACTCTGCGCGCGCTGCTCCAGCAAAAAGCCTGCCCCGCCATCGTATACGCGGCCCGCACGCAGAAAACGCTGGAGCTTGCGAAAAAGCTGACCCTCGACGGCATATCCGCGAGGCCGTTCAACGGGAAAATGGATCCGAAGGACAAGATCGCCAACCAGGACGCCTTTATGCAAAACGAGGCAATGGTCATCGTCGCCACGTCCGCGTTCGGGATGGGCGTTGACAAAAAGGACGTCGGGCTTGTCGTTCACTACGATATTTCAGACTCGCTCGAAAACTACGTGCAGGAGGCGGGCCGCGCGGGGCGGGAGCCGTCTGTCCAGGCCGAATGCTACGTCCTTTACAGCGACATCGACCTGGACAAGCACTTTGTCCTCCTGAACCAGACAAAGCTCAGCATCAGCGAGATCCAGCAGGTGTGGAAGGCTATCAAGGATTTCACGAGGCAGCGCCCGAGCGTCTGCCGCTCGCCGCTCGAGATCGCGCGGCAGGCGGGGTGGAACCATCCCGGCGGCGATGTCGAAACAAGGGTCAGGGCCGCCGTCGCCGCGCTGGAGAGCGCCGGCTACGTGAAGCGCGGCAAAAACTCGCCGCACATCTACGCAACGAGCATTTTGGCAAAAAACATGCAAGAGGCGGGCGCCATTCTGGACGCGTCCGGCCTGTTCGACGAGGCGCAGCGGAAAAACGCGCGGCGGCTCATGAGCTCCCTGATATCCAGCCGCAGCGTCGCCAAGGCCGGCAACGACAACGCGGAGTCCCGCGTGGACTATCTGGCCGACATTCTCGGCATAGAAAAGCGGGACGTCCTGAATTGCATAACGCTGATGCGCGAAGCCCGGCTCCTTGGCGATTCGCAGGACATGACGGCGTACATGCGGCGGGCCGCTTCCAAAGGCCGGCCTGGGGCGGCTGCGGCGGGCAGAGTGGCTGCGGCCACAGCGGGCGGGGCGGTTACGACAGGCGGGGACGCGCATGCCGGGCGGGCGGCGGGCGGAGCGGCTGCGGCAAGCGGAGCGACTGCTACAGGCGGGGCGGTTGCGGTTGCGGCCACGGCAAGCAGGGCGGCTACAGCCGCGGCGGGCGGGGACGCGCATGGCCAGCAGGCCATCGGGCGCGCGCTGGAGCGCTTTTTGAGGCTGGAGGCATTTTTGCTGTCCCAGCTTGCCGAGGACGGGCGCGCCTACAACCTGAAAGAGCTGAACGAGCTGGCGGCCGGCTCAGGCGCGGCCAGTTCAGGCGCGGCCGGCTCAGGCGCGGCCTCCCCCTCCGTTAAGAATATCAGGACGATCCTGTACTACTGGGTCATCAAAGGCTATATCCAAAAGCCAATGAGCTATTCGGACAAGAGGACGGACATCGTGCCGGCGATGGAGCTGAAAAAGCTGCGGGAGAAATACGAGCGCAGGGTTGACGTGTGCAGGTTCATCGCGGGCGAGCTGCAGCGCAAGTGCGCCGAGCTGCCGGATTCGGCCGGAGAAGCCGGCAAGGAGGTTCCCGTGCCGTTCTCGCTGCTCGGCCTGTACCGCGCCTATTGCGCCGTTCCAAAGCTGAACATTTTCGGAGCGGCGCCGGCGCCGGAGGATATCGAGGACGCCCTGCTCTATCTGTCCAAAATAGGGGCCGTCAGCCTGGAAGGCGGCTTCCTCGTGCTTTACAGCGGCATGGAAATTGAGCGGCTCGCCTCCGGCGGCGCCCGCTACAAGCAAGAGGACTACCGCGCTCTCAGCGAGTTTTACAGGCAGAGGATCCAGCAGATTCATATCGTCGGCGAATACGCGAACCTCATGGTGCGCGACTACGGCGCCGCGCTCCGCTTCGTGCGGGACTATTTTGGCATGGACTTCAAAAAGTTCATCGCGCTGTACTTCAAAGGCGACCGCGCTATGGAAATCGACCGGGGCATCACGCCCGCCCAATATCGCCGGCTGTTCGGCGAGCTTTCGGACGTGCAGGCGAAGATCGTCAATGACAGCGCCTCCAAATGCATCGTCGCCGTGGCGGGCCCCGGAAGCGGGAAGACCCGCGCGCTAGTCCACAAGCTGGCCTCGCTCCTTTTGCTCGAGGACGTGAAGCACGAGCAGCTGCTCATGCTGACGTTCTCCCGCGCCGCGGCCACCGAGTTCAAAAAGCGCTTGGCGGGGCTGATCGGAAACGCCGCGAGCTTTGTCGAGATCAAGACATTCCATTCGTACTGCTTTGACCTGCTCGGAAAAACGGGGAGCATCGAGGAAGCGGGGCGCATTGTCCAAGACGCCGCCGAAATGATAGACAGCGGCGACGTCGAGATGGGGCTCGTCACAAAATCCGTCCTCGTGATTGACGAGGCGCAGGACATGGACGAGCACGAGTTCGCCCTGCTCAGAGCCCTGATGCGGCGGAACGACGGCATGCGCGTCGTCGCCGTGGGCGACGACGACCAGAACATTTACGGGTTTCGCGGCTCCGATTCAAAATACCTGCGCGCCCTGCTCGCCGAGAGCCATGCCGTCAAATATGAAATGAGCGTCAACTATCGAAGCGCCAGAAACATTGTGGCGCTCGCCGACGCCTTCGCCGCGACAATCCCGAACCGCATGAAGTCCGCGCCTGCGCAAGCCTTCCGAGAGGATCCCGGAATCGCGCGGCTGGTCAGGCATGCGGGCCGCAATTTCGAGGAGCCGATTGCAAACCAGATCCTGGCCGCCTGCAATGGCATATGCGACGGCAATGGCAGGGACGGCGGCATATGCGACGGCAAGGGCGGGGGTGGCGGCATGTGCGATGGCGATGCCGCTGGGGATGGCATCGGAGACGGCAGCAAAGGCGGCTTGGCGGGCGCTGGCGCGGGTGCCGCCAGTGGCGACGGCAATGGCGACGGCAAGGGCAGTGACAGCGGCATGTGCGACGGCAAGGGCGGCGGCGCCGGGGGATATGCCGGGGGCGGCAACGCCTGTGTTCTCGCGGGCACCAACGAGGAAGCGCAGCGCGTTCTGGGCCTGCTCCTGAGGAAGGGCCTCCGCGCCCGGCTAATACAGAGCAACGACGGGTTCCGGCTGTGCAACCTCGCCGAGGCCAGGTTCTTTCTGAAAGCTGTCGGCGACGATCCGGATTCGCCCGCCATCCCGGACGCGGCATGGGACGCGGCCAAGGCGCGGCTCGCCTCCGCCTACCGCGGCAGCGCCTGCCTCGACATTTGCATGAACATGCTCTCAGATTTTGAAGCCGTCAGCCGGACGAAATACCGCACCGACCTTGAGGAATTCATCAAGGAGTCCAATTACGAGGACTTCTACAGGGACGGCGCGGGCAATATTCTCGTTTCCACGTTTCACAAGGCGAAAGGGCGCGAGTTTGACCGCGTTTACATGATGCTGGGCAATATGCCGCTGATCTCGGACGAGGACAGGCGCAAGATCTACGTGGGGCTCACGCGGGCGAGGAACGAGCTGCACGTCCACTATGGCGGCAACTGGATCGGCTCGCGCACCGCCGCTGGCGCCTGCTCCGGCACCAGCGCATATGCCAGCGCCGAGAGCGGGAGCAGGGCCGGCATCAGCGCCGAGAGCGGGGGCGGGTGCGGGGCCTCGGCCGGGAACGGTGGCAGGGCCGGCGCCAGCGCCAGCGCATATGCCAGCGCGGGCTCGACGCTTGACAGCCTCGCCCCGCCAAGCGTCGAGCGGGTTGAGGATCCGCTGCGCTATCCCGCGCCCGAGGAAATCGTGCTGCAGCTCTCTCACAGGGATGTCTTTCTTGATTTTTTCAAAGGCAAAAAGAAAACCATACTGCAACTTCGCAGCGGCATGGAGCTGCGCCTGGATGGCGAGTATATGAGCGCGGAACTGCGCGGAAGCGCGGTTCGCGTCCTCAAGTGCTCAAAGTCGTGCCTGGGGCGCCTCGAGGAACTCATGGCAAAAGGCTATCGGCCGCGCAGGGCGGCCATCCGCTTCATCGTCGCGTGGAAAGCGGAAGGCGAAGAAGCCGAGTGCGCGGTCATCCTGCCGGATCTGTACCTGCGCAGGGATACTCGTGTTCGATTGGGAATTCCGACCGCAAATTGCGGTCGGACAGAGGAAACGAGTATTACTGACTCGCGTTTATGGTAAATTCAAATGCTCGTCAGTATAAAACGGCGCGGGCTGACCGGGCTGGCCGGGCTGGCCGGACTGGCCAAAAAACGCAGGCGCGGGCGGCACTTGACAACGCGCGCCGCATTGAGTAGAATATGCAAAAATGCGTAAAAGGAGCCATTATGGCGGCGGACAAAAAGCAGGTCGAACAGATTACGGACATGGAGAGCGATTTTGCCCAATGGTACACGGACGTTTGCCGAAAGGCCGAGCTGATTGACTACACCAGCGTCAAGGGGATGTTCATCCTGCGCCCGTATGGGTACGCCATTTGGGAGAACATCCAGCGCGAGCTGGACGGCATGTTCAAAAAGACGGGGCACCAGAACGTTTCGATGCCCATGCTCATACCAGAATCGCTGCTGCAGAAGGAAAAGGACCACGTCGAGGGATTCGCCCCCGAATGCGCGTGGGTGACTGTCGGCGGCGGCGAGGAGCTGGAGGAGCGGCTGTGCATACGCCCCACCTCGGAAACGCTGTTCTGCGAGCACTGGGCCAACATCCTGCACTCGTGGCGCGATCTGCCGATTCTTTACAACCAGTGGTGCAGCGTGCTGAGATGGGAAAAGTCCAGCAGGCCGTTTCTGCGCCACAGGGAGTTTTTGTGGCAGGAGGGGCACACGCTCCACGCGACCGCCGAGGAAGCGGTCAGGGAAACCGAGCAGCAGCTTGAGGCATATGCCTCGCTGTGCGAGGATTTCCTCGCGATGCCGGTCGTCAAAGGGCTGAAGACGGACAAGGAGAAATTCGCCGGCGCCGAGCGCACGTACACGATCGAGTGCATGATGCACGACAGGAAGGCGCTCCAAAACGGCACGAGCCACTACTTCGGCGACGGCTTCGCGCGCGCGTTCGGCATAACGTTCGCGGACAGGGAAAACACGCTGCGCCACCCGCACCAGACGTCATGGGGGTTCGCGACACGCACCATCGGCGGGCTGATCATGACGCACGGCGACAACAGCGGGCTTGTCATGCCCCCCCGCGTCGCGCCCGTCCAGATCGCCGTCATACCCGTAGCGTCGCACAAGCCCGGCGTCAACGAAAAGGCGGGCGAGCTGCTGCGCGCGCTGAGCGGCGCGGGGCTGCGGGCCAATGCCGACTTCAGCGACAACAGCCCAGGCTGGAAATTCGCCGAGCACGAGATGAAGGGCGTCCCGCTGCGCATCGAGATAGGGCCGCGCGACATCGAGGCCGGCACCTGCCTCGCCGTTCGCCGCGACAGCGGGGAAAAGCTCTCCCTGCCGCTGGACGGCGTCGCCGAGCGCGCAGGGCTGCTGCTCGGCGACATACAGCGCTCGCTTTTTGAAAAGGCCAGGCGGAACCTTGACGGGCACACATACGCGGCAAAGTCCGCAGGCGAGGTTCGCGAGATAATCGAAGGCGGCGGCGGCTTCGTGAAAGCGATGTGGTGCGGCGGCGCCGAGTGCGAGGCGGCCATGAAGGATGCGGCCGGCGTGTCGTCGCGCTGCATGCCGTTCGAGCAGGAGCGGCTCTCCGACGCCTGCGCCGTGTGCGGCAAGCCGGCAAAATCCATGGTCGTGTGGGGCGTCGCGTACTGATATCAAAGCGATCAAAGCGGGCTGCGCGCCATATTCCGGGCGTCGCGCGGCTATCGCGCCCGGCGCAGCCGCATCTGGCGCGTCTGCGTCTGGCGCATCTGCGTCTGGCGTGTCGCGCCGTATTTCGGGCGTCGCGCGGCTATCGCGTCCGGCGCATGCCGCATCTGGCGCGTCTGCGTCTGGCGCGTCGCGCCGTATTTCGGGCTTTGCGCAGTTATCGCGTCTGGCGTAGCCGCGCGTCCACGTAGCCGTCGCCGAGCAACATGTCGTATTCGAGCAGGCCGTACAGCGCCGCGATCTCGTCATACGCCTGCGGCCGCCGCTCGTACAGCCGATCTTGCGCGTCGATGAACAGCGTGTCCCTCCCGTCGTAATGGAAGCAGTTGTCGTACACGAAATCCAGAAAGTGAAAAAACAGCGGCTTCTCCGCGCCAATGTAGTTGAGCAGCAGGTTGCCCAAAAAATTGCTGCCGATATTCTCCGCGCGCCCCGTTTCCGTCTTGTAGTTCGACCATATGAGAAACGGCACGGCAAAGACGCTCCTTGACTGGGCGGCCGTCAGATCGTCGGCCGTCAGCGGCTCGTCGCCGCCCGGCTTGGGGATCTGGCCGGAGAGCTGGTATATCTCGAACTCCGGCCCGATGCTGGGCTGGTGGTCCCCGAAAAAGAGCAGCGCGCACGGCCTCTCCCGCCCGCGCATGTAGTCCGCGAGCTTCTTCAGGGCCAAATCCGTGTTGTGTATGCCCTGCAAATAGCTCTCCGCCGCCGCCTTCAGCTCCGCAGGGACGCCCTCGTTCCGTATGGCTACGGAATTGCGCTCGTATCTGTCCGGCGCGTATGGCTGGTGGTTCTCCATGGATATGGCGAACAGGAACAGTGGCTGGCCGGCCGGCGCGCCTTCCAGCTGCGATATGATCTGGCCGGCCATGTATTCGTCGCCGATATACTCGCCGCTGTATTCGGGCGCGGGCATGTCCTCCTGGGACAAAAACACGTCATAGCCCATCATCGCGGGGAAAACCTCGTCGCGGCCGTAAAACGAGCCGTCATACACGTGCATGGCGACCGTGGCGTAGCCCAGGCCCCTGAAAACGCTCGCCAGCGTCAGCGGGGGCCTGTCCGCCAGCGCCTCATACGCGATCGTGGTCGCGTCCAGATAGCGGACGATCGCGCCGGTCTGCACCTCGAACTCGACGTCCGCCGTGCCGCCGCCATACGCCCGCGATATCATGTTGCCGCTCACACCCTCCGCGGCAAGGCTTTTGAAGCTCGGCAGCGGCTCTTTTGAGAGCGACAGGCCGTCCAGCGCCGACGGATCCCAGAACGACTCGCTGAGTATGACGACCACGTCGGGGGGCTGCTGCGGGCCGTCGCCAGCGCCGCCGCTGTTTGCGGCAGCGCTGGCGCCTGCGCCGGCATCTTCTGTGCTGCCGCTATCGTCTTCTGCGCCACCGTCGCCGCCACCGCCGTTGCCGCTACCGCAGTCGCCTGCGCCTGCGGCATCACTGCTCGCGCTGCCGCCGTTCGCATCGGCGCCGCTCGCGCTGCCTGTGCTCGCATATGCGCCGCCTATGCCGCTGCTGTTTGCGCTGTCGCCATCGCAGGAGCTGGCGGCGTCAGCGGTGTCGGCCGCGCCAGCGATGCCAGCGGCACCAGTTCCGGCGCCGCCGCTATTTGCATTGGCGCCGCCTGTGTTGCTGTTGTTTTCGCCGCCGCTGCCCCCACCGCCACTTCCGGCGCCGCCGCCCGCGCCATCGCCACCCGCATCGCCGCCGCTATTCGCGATGCCGCCCTCCGGCGAGCCGGATCGCCAGTCGGCGCCCAGGATTTGATCAAGCCCCGCAACCAGATATTCCTCGCTATACCGCCCGCCAGCCTCCATATTGGGGACGACGATGGCGTCGGCGTATATCATCGCGCACGAGTCCAAAAAAACCATCAAAAATGTATTGTCGCCGTCGCCATCGTCGTCGCTGGCAGGCGCCTCCACGGCAGGCGAAGCGTTGCCCGGCAAGCCCCCGGCAGGCGCCGCTTCTGTTGGCGAAGCATTGCCAAACGCGCCCTCGGCAGATGGTTTCCCGGCAGGCGGGCCATTGCCAGGCACACCCCCGGCAGGCGCCGTCCCTGCGGGCGCGGGCGCGGCGGGCAACGCCCCGGCAAACGCGTCTTCGCCGAGCGCTCCCTCGGCGGGCATCCCATTGCCCGGCGCTCCCCCGGCGGGCGGCGCGTCGGCGCTCAGCGCTTCGGCGGGCGCATACTCGCCCGGCAGCGCTCCGGCAGGCGAACTGTTGCCGGGCGTTGCGCCGCCGGGCGCCGCCTCCGCGAGAGCCCTTTCGCCGGCCAGCGCCCCGGCCGGAGCCACGGCCGATCCCAAATAGGCGGGCGACGCCTCATCGGTCAGCGGCGCGCCGGCCGGCCCCCCGTAGGCGGGCGCCGCCCCAGCAGGCGCGGATTCGGCAGGCGCTCCGCCTGCATACAGCGCCCTGTCAGGCGCCGCCTCGACTGCGGCCTGCCGGCTGTAGATATCCGCGACAGGCAGGCCGAGGGCGGCAATGAGGCAAATGGCGGCTAAAACCGCGCGCTTTTTGAAGGCGCAGCCGATGCCGAGCCTCCATAAAACGGCGCAGAGCGCCAGGCTGCCTGCGATTGCGGCGAGCATCTGCCGCGAAATCGCGTAGTTGCCCGCGCCGGATACGCCGATCACGGCAAACGCGTATTTTATGTCGGACGGAAACAGCTGCACGCCCTGCACGCGGAACTTAAAGTAGCTGGCGCACGACAGGCCGAGCAGCGTGGACTGGACCAGCGCGTAGGACACGAGCAAGCTGCCGCTCAGCAGCCATATCGCCGCGATTGACGCCGCGACGACGGCGGCGGCCAGCGCAAACTGCGCGCCGCCAACCTCCGGCCGGAAAGAGGCTTTGGCCGCTATCTCGGACGAATAGACGCTGTATGCAGGCAAAAGGAGCACGACGCCCCAGCGCAGCAGCCTGTCGCCGCGCAATATGCTACCGCGCAACAGCTTGCCGCCCAGCAACCTCGCGCCCGTAGCCCCGACACCCGACTCGGCTTCCCGCGTGTTGTCTAGCAACCGGCCGCCAGCCGCCGCGCCGCTCTCTCCACGCTCCGATTCCCCCTGCCCCTGTTCTCCTTGCTCCAGCGCCCCCTGCTCCTGGTGCCCCCACTCCAGTTTTCCTTGCATCTACTCTCCCCGCCTCTGCATCTGCTCTCCCCAGCCTCCGCATCCGCACGGCCAGCCATCCGCGCGGCGTCATCCGAACAGCGCTTCCGCAAACTCTTTCGGGTCAAACGGCTGCAGATCGTCAATATTCTCCCCGACGCCGATCAGCTTGACCGGTATGCCCAGCTCGTTTTTGATCGAAACGATGATCCCGCCCTTCGCGGTGCCGTCCAGCTTGGTCAGCACTATGCCGGTTATGCTGGCCGCCTCCATGAACTGCGCCGCCTGCCTCACTGCGTTTTGCCCGGTCGTGGCGTCCAGCACGAGCAGGATTTCCGTCAGCGAGCCGGGCAGTTCCCTGTCGATGACCCTTATCAGCTTTTTCAGCTCCTCCATGAGGTTCTTCTTCGTGTGTATCCTGCCGGCCGTGTCGCATATGAGCACGTCAACGTTCCGGGACTTCGCGGCGCGCGCGGCGTCAAACACGACCGCCGCCGGATCCGCGCCCTCGCTGTGGCGAACCATGTCCGCGCCTGCCCTCTCCGCCCATATGCCCAGCTGGTCGATCGCCGCCGCCCGAAACGTGTCCGCCGCCGCTATCAGCACGGTCTTGCCGGATTCGCGCAGCGAAAACGCGATCTTGCCGATCGACGTGGTTTTGCCGACGCCGTTCACGCCCAGCACGACAATCGCGGAGGGCTTCGGCGAAACATTCAGCGGCGCCGACTCGGACACGAGGATCCCCTCGATCTCCGCTATCAGCAGCGAGCGGATATCCTCCGGATTCACAAGCTTCTGCTCCCTAGCCTTGGCTTTCAGGCTCTCGATGATGCCGGAGGACGTTTCGGCCCCGATGTCGGACATTATGAGCGCTTCCTCCAGCTCGTCGAAAAGCTCCTCGTCGATTTTCCCGAACGACGCGAGTATCTGGCCGACCTTTTGCGATATGTTCTCCCTTGTCTTCTGAAGCCCCTGCTTCAGCCTTTCGTAAAAACCCATTTTAGTCGCAGCCTCCTAGCCTTATATCCTCCTGGCCCCATATTCTCCTGGCCCTATATCCTTATATGCCGTTATGATACAGGATACGATTTGTTTTGTAAACAGCCGGGATGCCAAAAAGCGGAGCTGATTTATACTCGTGTTCGATTGGAAATTCGATCGCAATTTGCGGTCGGACAGAGGAAACGAGTATTACTGACTCGCGTTATGGTAAATTCAAATACTCGTCAATATAGCCTGATTTAGCCTGATTTAGGATTTACGATTTGCGAGATTTGCGAGATTTACGCGAGAATAGTATTTTTATCTACACACCAAAAATCCGAAAGCGTAGATTCACATGGCCTTTTCTGATATGATAGTATCGAATGGCTACCGATCTGTTGAAATATGCACGCCTATGGAGGTGAACGACAATGAAAGCGCCTAACACTATTGAGCATGACCTCAATATAATCCGGCTCCAGATTTACGAGGAAACAAAGGATATGACCCCAGCACAAAGAGCGGAGCGCGTTAATAAAATTGGCGAAGCCGCCGCGAAAAAATACGGGTTCAAAATCGTCGCGAGCGCAAAAGAAACGGACAGACTAGCTTCCGCCCAAAATCTTTGAGCGGACTGCGGAAAATAGTATTATAGGAATTTGCAGTTTGCGGAGCACAATAATCTGCTTTAGTCGTTCCAAAGCGTCCGTGCCATAATAACGCTGAGCTTTGTTGTCAGGATGGCTGCTCCAGAGTATTCCTACTTGCTCATAATATCTGAGCGTCCTGCTGGAAATGCCGTAACCATCCACCACGTCATTTATTCTTATCAAATCCAAAATAAATCACCGCCATGAACCATTATACAAGTTGACGCAAGGTCAATGTCAATAGGTTTTAAAATAAAGCCAATAAAGCCAGGGCTTGCTGCCTTCGCTTTTTTATGTTGACACGCGCAATATTATATGATATATAGTATTATATGCGATGCAAATACAAGCAAAGGACACGAGGTTCCCTATGACGATCAACGCGACCGGCGCCCTGCTCGATTTA
>JAISFK010000085.1 GCA_031263625.1 Clostridiales bacterium | reverse complement strand
GAGTCGAAGAAGGGTATAGGCGAATTTTGGAAATCGCGAGGGATTTGCTCATTGAAAAAACATCCATAAACATAATTCAGAGGGTGACAGGATTGGACATGGAAACAATCAAGAACCTGTAAATGCAGATGAACAACTGAGCGACAACTGACGCGCGCCGGCAGGCGTTCTTTGGAGATTTGCAAAATCAGGCATATCGCGCAAAGGCGTTCCGGACAGGGACGCCTTTTTCGGCCTATCGCCTGCCATCTATCGCCATCTATCGCCTGCCGTACCCGGCCGGATGCGCGCGGG
The DNA here is from genome assembly GCA_031263625.1 of Clostridiales bacterium. Lineage (GTDB taxonomy): Bacteria > Bacillota > Clostridia > WRLR01 > WRLR01 > JAISFK01. The sequence continues at coordinate 2,387 of JAISFK010000085.1, read as the reverse complement.
TGCGTTCAGGAACTGTGCTCAACCACCCTTTTCGTCCTATAAACCTTTGGCGTATCCACCTGTAATTTCTTGAAAGATCTTCGCGAAATAGCTCTGCGAACCGAATCCGAGCGTGGCAGATATTTCTGAAACGCTCATCTCGGTGTCGCGGATCAGGTGCTTTGCCGCTTCAATTTTCTCTTTGTTAATGTACTTTGACAGAGCGCCCCCTGTTTCTTCTTTGAAAAGAGCGCATAAATAGGCGGAATTTCGCCCTACTGCGCCCGCAATGTCTGCCAGCAGGATTTTCCCATGCAAATGGCTGTCGATATGCTCTATGGCGCGTATAACAGGCTCCGCTTGGCGCGGCGGTGCTCAGAATCCCTTAAAGTATTCGCCGAGCGCGAGCCGCGCCGCCGCGTCCTGAATGACCTGCAGCATGGCCTCTCGGTTAAAGCGCGTCACGCCAATGCGTTCCTGCGGTATCGCCCCAACATGGCGGCACCATTGCTCCATCTCCGCAAGGCAGGTGGCCGTGCCGTTGCCGCTGCCGCCGGCCGCCGCGACAAGGTCAATCTGCTTGCCCCTGGCCGCGCTGCCGTCCTTGTTGAACGCCTCGCATCTGCGGAAGCGGTCGAGGAAGTATTTCATTCGCTCGCTTGGCTGCCCGAAATACACGGGCGTGACGAGAATAGCGCCCTCGCTCTCGCGCAGCTTGTTTTGCAGGTCAGAAAGAACGTCGTTGATGACGCACTTCGCCGTCTCGCGGCACGTTCCCCATCCATTGCCGCACACGCGGCAGGGTGCCAGCTTCGCCGCGCTAATGTCGATTAGTTCGGCCGCGCCTCCCGCTTCGGCGACGCCTTTACATGCGGATTTCCCGCAGGCGGCGGTCAGCCCGTCCGAGTTTGGGCTTGATGTGACAATTAAATACATTGTATCCATCTCCTATCTCTTGTTTCGCTCTTGTTTTTGCTCTTGTTTTTGCTCTATGCTCGATTGCCTTCAACCCATTTTTTGCCCATGGGTTCCTTAGGACACTTTCATATTCTCGTTGTATCATACTCGTTGTATCATATATGAAGCCGATTAACGGGCAGCCTCGGATTGACGGACAGCGTGCCGAAGTTTTCGTATGTCACCATGCCCGGCTTCGCGCCGGGCGGTTTTTTCACGTTTTTTGCGGCGGTGTAGTCCACGCTGACGTTCTCGCCCCAGCGCGCCCTGCTGAAATAGGCCGCCAGCGACGCGGCCTCAAGGAGCGTCGCCTCCGGCACGTCGCCGCGCTCCTTTTTGATTATGACGTGCGATCCGGGCATGTTCCTCGCGTGCAGCCAGATGTCGGCCGAGGACGCCGTTTTGAGCGTGAGCCGGTCGTTCTGGCGGTTGTTTTTGCCCACGTAGATCCGCAGGCCGTCGCCCGACGTGAACAGCCTCGGCAGCGATTCCGGCGCGGGGGCGGGCTTGCGGCCCTTCGCGCGCGCCTGCGGCAGGTACTTCTGCGCCGACAGCTCGGCCCTTATCTCGTCTATCTCGTATTGGTTTTCCGCCATGTCCAGCGCCTGCTGCACGCTCTCGAGGTACGCGAGCTCCTTCTGCGACTCCCGCGACTGGATCTCCGCGTTTTTCCACGTGCTGGACGCCTTGCGGTATTTTCGGAAATACAGCTGGGCGTTCGCCTGCGGGCTCAGATCCTCGTCCAGCGCGATGTCGGCGTAGTCGTCGGGCGCGTCGCTGCAGTAGTTCAGGAGGCGGGCCGACGCCGCGCCGGAGCGGATGGCGTGCAGGTTGGCGGTGATCAGCTCGCCGTAGAGCCTGTACGTGTCCCTGTTCGCGGAATCGCGCATGCTCTCCTGCTGTATCGCGAGCTTCTTGCGGCAGCGGCCGGCATTGGTGCCGACGACTTTCGCGAGCGCGGCCTTTCTTGAGGCGAGGCTGGCCGCGAGCGCTTTCGCCGCGTAGTATTCGTCCATCGCGGCGCTCATGGTGCCGCGCGGGCTCGCGGTTCCCGCGCACTGCAGCGCGAAGCAGTAAAAGTCCGAAGGCTTTTGAGGCGCGCCGCTTTCGCCCGCGCCTCCCGCGCTGTCGCCAATGCCGGCGGGCACCATTGCCGCGCCGCTTTCGCCCCTCGCGCTCGCCGAGCTGGCCGCCCCTGCCGAGCTCGCGTATATCACGCACGGCTCGTAGCGGCGGCCGCGCACGTCGTCCATCAGCCTGTCCATGGCGCCGCCCAGCGCCTGCAAGTCGCCGCGCCCCGCCAGCGCGAGCGGCAGCCCGTCCGGCAGGCCCGCGCGTCTGCACAGCTCGCGGCAGAGCAGCGGGCTGAACCCCATGACGCTGTCCAGCACCGCCCGGTCGAGCCGCTGCATGGGCTGCTCGTCGCGCAGCGCGGCGAGCCTCGCCAGAAT
>JAISFK010000067.1 GCA_031263625.1 Clostridiales bacterium | reverse complement strand
CGGACGGATAGGGAGATTGCGGAACTCTATGAGCGCCATAAAAAGACAGTCTATCGCGTGTGCTTCGCTTACATGAAAAATGCGGCTGACACCGAGGACGCTGTTCAGGACGCTTTTTTTCGGCTGATTAAGAGCGGAACGGCTTTTGAGAGCGTGGAGCACGAAAAGGCGTGGCTTATCAGAACCGCGTCGAACTGTTGCAAGAACACTTTGCGGAGCTGGTGGCGCAAGCGGGAGCGCTTGGATGATTGCGGGAATTTACGGGCGGGCGAGAATGTGGAAACGAACGACATTTTTAATGCTGTCATGGGCTTGCCGGACAAGTACAAAACGCCAATTTACCTGTACTACTACGAAGGCTATGACAGCGCTGAAATCTCGAAAATTCTCAGGAAGCCGCCATCGACAATCCGTAATCATCTCCGCGAGGCGCGCATCGCCCTCCGCAAAAAACTAGGCGGTGATTTTTATGAAGAATAGACAAATTATTAATTCATGGAACAAAATCGAGCCAAGCCGCGCCGCCGACGAGCGCATGCTCGCCGCAATTCTGGCCCGCAACCACAGTCATTCTGGGCAACCCAAAAATGGGACGGCGAGCCTTGTGAACAGAACTCTTGGCTGGAAACGGCTTGCTCCCCTTGCTACTTGCTTGGCGCTGGCTGTCGCGCTGATTGGCGCTGGCGTGCTCGGAAACACCGCCGGATGGTTTGGCGGCAAGCCCTTTGCGGCGGACTTGGGCAACAGCGGCACTCTGAATTTCTACAGGAACAACAGTCTGCCAGGCGCAGCGTCGTTTGCACGGGACGCCAGCTGGGGCGAATCAATCGGGAGAGATTTGACGGAGGCCGACAGCAGAGCCCTGTTCGGCGATTTGCCATCTATAGGCTATTTTATGTTTCGCTCGGCTGATAATGCGTTCATGCACTTTGAGGGGCATGCTGGAAACGCGAAAATTATTCTTTCCGCGAATGGATTTGCCTTGACCGACACGCCTATCGACATTAATGCGAGAACGTCGGACATCAATGGCATCCCTGTTGCCGCCGGATACTGGATCTCAGGCGCGAACAGCAAAGGGATTCGCGCCATCATTTATACCGCTTCCTTTGAGCATGACGGCGTGTCCGTCTACATGGAAGTCGGCGGCGAGGAATCCGATGGCAATGCGTTCCTCGCTGAAATAAGCGCCCTGGTTGAGCAATTCACCAAGAATCCGCCCGACGTGTCTGCCATCAATGCAATGGAGACAAAATAAGATCGTTTTGCCGTAAAGTGATTGCTTAAATTGTTTCACGTGAAACATTAAAAATAAAAATTCCCGCAAAGCCTATTTCGATTCTTTCTCAAATCAGGCTATCCTCCTGTATGCAACTCTTTCGAATCTCTTTGGAATATAAGCATATTCCAGAAAATTAGTAAGAGCAATAATCCAAAGCTGAAAAAGAACCCTATTCCACAAGCCTGCGAGATTGATATTTGCATTTAATTGGCGGCGTCTGCTTAACGTTCCCTGCTATTTGGTGAAGTTTTGCCAGCCCAAATAGGGCTTTGCGAAGCAGAAACCAAGGGTTGGTAAATGCGGGTGGGTGAACTGCGCGAGGCTGAATATATACTGACGAGCATTTGAATTTACCATAACGCGAGTCGGTAATACTCGTTTCCTCTGTCCGACCGCAAATGTGGTCGGTATTTTAAAATCGCTCACGAGGAGTATAGGCTTTGAACCGTTCTTGCTTTTGCATTAATTGTGGGTAGCGACCCCCTGAAGCAGGGAACCTTATCGAGTATCTTAATGCGCGACATTGTTTTGCCTAAAAGGTTGACTTCAAATTGTTTCACGTGAAACATTTTGCCTTGCATAAGAAAGCAGGGGGGCGATCAAGCGCAGGCCACAGCCGTCCCATCGGAGCATGATGTTCTCCGCAATGAGCAAAGCTCAAAAGTTTTGAATTGTTTCACGTGAAACATCTGAGCGAGTGATGAATAGGCCCACGCACTGTCCGGGCCAATCTTTGCCTTGAATATTCTGCAAACAGCACGCTGGCAAATGCAAGCAACGAGCCCCGCGCCAAGGTCAGCACAAGACGGTGACGCAACGCGGCGAAGCGCAAAATGGGGCGCAATGCGGCGAAGCGCGTAAAAGAACAAGGCGGCAGATTGACAGCGGGAATGGGCGATGTGACAGGGGCAGGCGATGCAGTGAAATGCACAGGGCGTGAGCATGGGGGTTGCGGGCGTTAGCGCACGGCGGGTGGCAAAAGAGCGGCGAAATGCTCACGGGCGCAAGCGGCGAAATGCGCAAGCGGACAAAATTTAATGCTACAAATTTATGCCGTTCTATGTTATGCTATAGCCATAAGCGAAAGGGGGGGGTTGATGGCAAGGAGTGACGGCATGGTATGGGCATATTCAAAACGCCCGATTTCCATACAGAAAAGCTCACGCGCCAAGATAGAGCAAAGGGTCATGGCGGCAGTGGAAAAAACAGTAAAAATAAAGGGCATGATGTCGCGGATGGCGATCCGCAGAGGCAGGGTGTACCTGTATCGGCTACACGAACTACCGCAAATTGAAGGCATTGAATATACAGTGCCATTGATAGACGGCAAGTATCTGGAGATTCCACTGCTCCGAATAACCATCTTCGACAGGACAAGTACGGACTGCTCGCTGGATTTTCAAAGGCACAATGACCAATGGATGGCGATAGACGAAGGGACGCTGGAAGAATGTATCGAAAAAGCCGAGGTCAGCGAATGGTTTGAATCGTAGATGGGGCGCAGAACATAACAGCAGAGCCGCATTGAGCCGTTTTTTCATTTCGGAAGGGCTTTGAGCAATGCGGTGCGTTTTGCAGCAAATGGGCGCCCCCTGCCCGTCGGAGGCTATTCGGCGAAAGCGGCACAGCCGCTTTCGCCGAATGGGGCGAGAATAAAATTGGCCTTATCCTGCCGGACGCTGCGCTGCTTGAGCGCGATATTCCCTCCAGGCCAATGAACTACAGGCTTGCCGTTCGCGGGCAAGACTGGGTGTGGTTCGCGCTTTTGAGTCGGGAGCGGCTCAAAAAGCTGGCGCTATTGAGGGACGCACGAGTTTATACTCGTGAGCGATTGGAATACCGACCGCAAATTGCGGTCGGACAGAGGAAACGAGTATTACGGACTCGCGTTAATGGAAAATTCAAATGCTCGTCAGTATAAATGTTACATTCAAGAGGTGCGTCGGCCAGCATACAGACGCCAGGCAATTCGGTTTCCCCATCATTGGGGGGGGCCTTGTCTCGGAATCTAGCCTTTAGTCTTGGATTCTGGGACAGGCCCTCAAATAACGCGCTTTGGGCTTCCAGCGGTACTAGCGCTTAGTGCCATCGCCCCGCGATTGGCCGTCAGACTAGGACGTGAACTGCAACGTTTAAAGGCATCTTGAAAGCGCGGCGCGGATGGGGGCGGCGCTTTGCGGCGGCAAATGCACAATATTGCGATAATGCCCCACCCGCAGCCTGCGGCCGTCGCTGTTGGCAGCCGCCCGTCGCTGGTTGCGATTCGGCCATGCAATCTCCAGGAAAAGCCTTCGCCCGGCCGCAAGCGGCCTTTTCGTCGCCTTACCGATTTCGCGAGGCGCAACCAAGCGAAGGCATAAGTGGAAAAGGGGACAGGAAATTGAAATATAAGGGCAAACTCTCTGCACGTTTACGGGGGTGGGTAATATTATTATCAAGCCAACTTGTGGTTATCGCAACATCATCGATTTTGCCCCTTATTACTAATAGCGAGTTCAGGCAAAGCACAACGGGAACAATATCAATAATAGCTAGTTGCCTGATGATTGCAGTATTTCTTTTTTCTGCGCCGATGATATTCATCAACTACTGCAAGATTGAGGAATCGTCAGTCTTCATACGCTATGGCTTGCTAGGCATTACCTTTGGCTACGGCACAATAAAAGAAGTCAAGCTGTCTGCCTATACGCATCACATCTGGCCGACTAACAACAATGACATTTTGATATATTACGACAAAAACAATAAACGACGCTGCGCCTCGTTTACTCCAAAAGAGAATTTTGAAATCGTGATTGAAAAAATCAGGCAAAACTGCGGTGGCGCGACTGATGCGCCGCCGTGACGCCGCCCATTGCCAAGCGGCATCCGTAGCCCACATGCCGCCGCCAGCTCTTCCGGCGGGAAAAGCTCGCGCCGTGTAAAAACAGCCGGTGCCATGCCGACCGACTGCACTATTGCGCAAGTATCATATGTTATGCGAAACAGCTTCCGCGCCTCGGCGGCCATGCCATGCGATCTGTAGGCGATTTGCTTCAAGCAACCGTCCCGCGACCAATAGCCAATTTGCTCCGGCCGGCTACCAGCCACGCAGGGCGCTTTGCTTCGGTCGCTGCATGCGCACCCCGTAGCCGCTTGCTCCAATCAACCGCCACGCGCCCGCCCCATGGCTAATTTGCTCCAGTTATACTCGTGTTCGATTGGAAAATTCCGACCGCAATTTGCGGTCGGACAGAGGAACCGAGTATTACTGACTCGCGTTATGGTAAATTCAAATGCTCGTCAGTATAGCTACCAGCCACACAAGGCGGCTTTGCTTCGGCCACTGCTGCGCCCGCAACCGCTTGCTTTGCTGCGGTCAGGGTTGCATGCGCGCCCCGTAGCCGCTTTGCTTCGAGCGCAACCGCCACGCACCCATAACAGCGACTTTGCTCCGGTCGGGCTGCCTCGCCCTGCGGCCGCTCTGCGCCGTTCAGTTGCCACCGACGCCCCGCTCGCTGCGCCCGCTCCGCCCCGTCCCTGCGCTGTCTGTCCCGCGTCAGCCGCCGATCAGGTTCAGCGCTTTTAGCGTCCTCAGTATGATCGCGGCGGCCTGCGCCCTTGTTGACATGCCGCTGGGATCGATCAGCAACCCGCCGGCGCCGCCCGACGTCGTGCCGCTGATTATGCCGGCGCCCACGCAGTACGCAAGCGCGTCCCTGCCCGCCTCGCTTACGGCGCCGGCGTCCGCGAACGCCGCGAGGTCGCCCGCTCCCCCGCCTGCCGCGACAGCGCTCGCCGCGCCCGACCGGCTCGCCGGCGACGCGCCGCCGCCCGCCGCGAGCGCGGCGGGGCCGGGAAACGAGGCCGCCCTGTAGACAATCTGCGCCATTTCCTCGCGCGTTATAACCGCGTCCGGCTCAAACGGCGCGCCCGCGCCCCAAAAATCCAGCGCGCCCATGGCCGATGCCGCCGCGACATACTCGTAAAACCAGTCCCCCTCGCCCACGTCCGGATAAAGCCGGCCGGACGCTGGCTCGGCCTTGCCGGCCATCCCTTGCGCCCCTAGGGCGCGGACTGCCATCGCCACAAACTGGGCCCGCGAAACGCTGGATTCGGGCGAAAACAGCCCGTCGCCCACGCCCTCCACGATGGCCCTCGACCCCGCCTCCGCTACCGTGGCCTGCGCCCAGTGGCCCTGCATGTCGTCAAAGGCGACCGGATTTTCGCATATCAGGTACTGGCCGCCCGAAAGCGCCGAAACGCGGGCATAATACTCGCCGCTTTTTTTGACAAGCCTGTAGCTGCGCGGCTCCGCCGCGCCCGCGCCGCCGGCGCCAAACGCGACCGCCGCGAGCCTGCCCTCGCTCGCCTCGCCCGCGCTGCCCAGCGGCAGGTCGATCGCCATGTACGAGCCGAGCGCGCCCAGCGGGCGAACGGCCCCGCCTCCCGCCGGCCTGAGCCCTATCGCGATGCTGTACGGCCCGCCGGCCACGGCCCTGCCGCCGAGAAAATCTTTCATGCCTATGCTCAGCGACGCCTTGGCCAGCGATATTTCCAGCACGTCCCCTGCCGCGTCCGAGGCGAGCTCGACGCCTGCGCCCGCGCCTGAGCCTGCTGCGCCCGCCGCGCCGCTGTCTGACGCGCTGCCTTTCGGCACGCTGTCGTCGGGCAGATTGCCCGCCTGCAAATCGCCTACCGGCAGATAGAGCGTCAGCCCGGCGGCCCTTACCTCAATCTGCTCAATCGGCCTTTTCGGCGTCATCAGGGACAGCTCCCGCAGTTTTTGCAAATCAAGCTCGATCGAGGCGCCGTTGCCGCCGCTGCCCGAAATCTCCGCCACGATCTTGCCGCTCGCGAGGGACACGCTCAGCTCGTCGCCCGCGATCCCGCCGCCGGGCGTCTTTGCCGACACGGCCTCGCGCGCGGCCGCCGCCCGCGCCGCAGCCGTAGCTGTCGCCGCGCCCGCTTCGGAATCTGAATCCGCGGCGGCGCCGCCCGGAACCGGGCTGTTGCTGGCCGGGCTGCCGCCCGGACTGCTGTTCTGGCTGCCGCCGCCCGGACTGCTGCTATTCGCGTTGCTCTGGCTGCTTGGGCTGTTGCTGTTCGCGCTATTGCTGGGCGCGTTGCTATTGCTAGGCGCATTACTATTGTTCGCGTTGCTATTGTTTGTGTTGTTGTCGTTCGTATTGCTGTCGTTCGTATTGCTGTTGTTATTCGTGTTGTTATTCGTGTTGCTGTCCGTGTTGCTACTGTCCGATTTCACCTTTCTGAATATATGCAAGACGTACCGGGCTTTCACGCCGCCGCCCAAAACATCTTCCACGTCGATGGTCACGTCGTTGTTGGCATTTTCCGCCAGCCATATGTTCTGCGAATAGACGCCGCTCTGCGCCTCGACTCCGTTCACCTTTATGCTCTTGTACGCCCCGTCAAGCATGACCGGCTTCACGGTTGCGGCCGAGCTCTCCGTTTCGAGGCTGTACTCGCGGCGCTGCGGGCTGAAAGCCGCGCCGAGCGACAAGGACGGCTGGCCCGCTGCCGCTACCGTCGCCATGTCGGGCGCTATGGAGAGCCCGTCTAGCTCAAGCTTTATGGCCTTTGTCCTTATCGTGTACGGAATGTCCGAAAACGCGCCCCGCTCGCTCGCCGCAAGGCTCAGATAGTAGTCCCCCGCAGGCAGGCTGTTCCAGTGCTTGCTGTAGACGGCGCCCGCCTCCAGCCTGCCTGGCGGCATGTAGTCGTCGTTTCTGACGTCCTTGCTGCTGTCGCCGCCGGGATCGACGGAAAAATACTCCACCGTGCGCGTGTACAGGTCGATCGCGCCGTCCGCAGGCGTCAGGTACGGCTCGAAGATCGCGAGGTCGGCCGGCGCGGCCACTTCAATGACAAACCCGTCGTTTTCCCCAACGGTCAGCCTGTACACGTCCACGTCGTCGGCGGACGCGAGCTTTGAGGCGATTTCGGCGTCCGCGCCGAGCGGCGTCGCGAGCGCGAACACGTCGTTCGGCTCCTGGCCGTCGTATTTTTCGGGCGGCGCGGCCATGGCGGCGTAGACGTCGATTATCCCGTTGCCGTATTTTATGTCGTAGCCCGGATCGCCGGCCTCGTTGGCCGTCTCGTACAGCGAGCGCCTGACTTCGTCGGCCGTGATGCCAGGATTGCGCCCAATGATCAGCGCGCACACGCCCGCCGCGACAGCGGCAGCCTGCGACGTGCCGGACATGGTGAAATAGCTGCTGTCGCCGGTTCTCAGCAGGGAGCGGATGCTCACGCCCGGAGAGGCTACGTCAACGCCATTGTTGCGCGACGAGCCGTCCGAGAGCGCCCCGTCCGCGCTCACGGAGGAAACGGATATGACGGTCGGGAATGACGCGGGGTATTTCAATTTTTGGGGATTCGCCGTATTGCCGTCGTTGCCGGCCGCCGCGACCACCAAAACGCCTGCGGCCTCGGCTCTCATGCACGCGGCCATGAGCGCCCTGTCAAAGATGTCGCCGCCCAAGCTCAGGCTGATGACGTCCGCCCCGACGGAGATCGCGTAGTCTATGCCGCGCGCGACGGAGTTTGTCGAGAAGCTGCTGTCGCCGGCCTTGATCGGGATTATCTTGCAGTTCGGCGCGACGCCGGCTATGCCGAGGCCGTTGTCCATGATCGCCGCGATGACGCCGGCCACGTGCGTGCCGTGGCCAGTTGTGCTTGTGTCGTTGACAGAGCTGTCGGTGTGCTGGATCTGCAAATTGTAGGTATTCGCCTGCAACACGTACTGGCCCTGGATGTCCTCGTGCGTGAGCCGCAGCCCCGTGTCTATCACGGCCACCTTGACAGGCTCCGGCGCCTGCCCGCCGGGCGGCGCCGCTACGGGCTGGGCGGCCAGCGCCCACGCCTGCTCCGCGCGGATCAGAGCCATGTATGGCTGCTGATGGCTTGCGTACTGCGGATCCGAGGGCGCATGGGCGCCCGGATCGTCAAGGGGCGCGTAGGCGCTCTCGGCTCCGTTCTCTACTTCGGCCCCGCTCGCAGCTTCGAGCTCGTTCTCTGCTTCGGCCTCGGCCTCGCCCTCGGATTCGAGCTCGCTATTGGCGCCGGCCTCGTTTTCTGCTTCGGCCGCGCTTTCGGCTCCGAGCCCGCTATTAGCCTCGATCCTGCCATCGGCTTCGGCCACGCTTTCGCCAGCCGCGGCGCCTTCGCCGCTTTCAGCGTTCTCGACGCCCCTGCCGCTCTCGCCGCTCTTGTTGCTCTCCGCGCTCTCGCCAGCCGGCGCGGCATACGGATCGGCGGCGGGATCGGCGCCCTCCGCAGGCGCGCCGCCCCCTCCCGCGACACCGGCTTCGGCGCCTGCCGCCCCGCTTTCCGCGCTGTTTCCGGCAGTGCCTTCGACAGCGCCTGCAAGATCCGGCTCGCCGAGGATTTCATATATAAAGTTGGGCTGGGCATAGAGGACATCCGGGTCGGCAAGTGCCTCGTCTATGGCCGCCTGCTCGGCGCCCGGCGCCACGCTCACAATCTCGACGCTCTCGCCGCCAAATATCTCGCGCCCGTGCGCCTGGCCGCCCGCCGCAGGCGCGGACGCGGATGCGGCCTCATAGCCGCCGGAGCTCCCAAAGCTATCGGGACTCTCGGCCGACAGCGCCGCGTAGCCGCCGCTCTCCGGCTCGCCGTATACGACGATTATCTCGCCGCTGACGTATTGCGCTCCGTCCGGGATCTCGTATGATCGGGCCGCGGCGGGATATTCCCATCCGGGCGCTTCCCCGCCGGCCGCGATATCGGATTCGCCCCCGACCTCCGCAAGGCTTGCCGGGCTCGCGCCGGGCCGCCCCGCGCCGGACTGCCATGCAACGCCGCCGCCCGCCGCGCTTCCCAAGGCGACCGTCGCCGCCGCTTCAGCCGCCGCCGCATCGACCGCCGGCCGCCCGTCCGGCGCCAAGCCGCCGCCGCAGAAACAGCCGTAGCCGCCCGCATAAGCGGCGCCGAGCTGGGAGAGCAGCACGCCCGTTGAAATGATAAGCGAAAATAATGTCTTTTTCATGTCTGTGACTGTTCCTTTACATATGCTCGTATGCTCGTATGCTCGTATGCTCGTACATGCGCTCGCGACCATTTGCAATTTATAGATATACTGACGAGCATTTGAATTTACCATAAACGCGAGTCAGCAATACTCGTTTCCTCTGCCCGACCGCAAATTGCGGTCGGAATTCCCAGTCGAACACGAGTATAATTTTACCACATGGGCGTAAATATTTCAAATATATCAAAAAGTGCTCTCAAAAAGCGTTCCCGCCCTTTCTGCATCTCGTTCGCATTTTATCCGATTGCCCGATCACGCCTTGCCTTTGCCCGGCTTCCAGAATGCCCGAATCAGCGCGGCCGTAAGCGCGACAGCCGCGACTGTCAAAACAATCGCGGGAAAAGGCAGCGGGAGCGCGCTTTTCGGGACGCTTCCCTCGTCCGGCTGCCACGGCGCCGGCGGCGGGGGCGGATTAAAGGCCGGTATGCCTCTGTTTTCCGGAGCGCTCAGGCAAATCCACGCATTTTTGTGCCCCATCCAATAGCCTATAAAGCCCCACTCCCGCCCCTCCTCGTCCCGATAGGCATGGGATATGCTAAAGACGTGATAATTTTCATCTGTTATCGCTTCAAGATTTCTTTGCGCGCCGCCGGAACCTGGCCACGGCCACAGGACGATCTTCTTCATCCCTTTCAGCGTTTCGTAGTTGCCGGCATAGGCGTAGAAATCATCCTGATGCTCTTCGGCAAATGAGATATAGTCATACACGAGCAGGAGCTGGTCCAGAGGGATCCACCCGTTGGGCCAGTCGCGATACGGCGCGCCCTCCGTGTATATCTGCGTGACGCCCCAAATCTCGCCGTTGCGGTTGTACAGGAACATGATGTTTATGATCTCGCCGTTTGCCACAAGGGCCGTTTCCGCTCTCGATCCCGGCGCATTTTTGACCGACACGGAGCCGCTCGCGCCGTTCGCGCAGAAGCTTCGGCTCAAAGGCACGCACTCGTCGCTGTGCCAGGCGTAAAAATCGTTGTTCGGTTCCGCGAGTATGTCGGCGCGCGCGGCGGGCGGGAACAGGAGCAGCGGCAGAAGCCATGCCGCCAGAAGCAAGAGCGCAGAGCCGCGTTTCGCCGCAACTGAGCCGGACATCCCGAACATTCTACACATCCTGAACATTCCACACATCCCCTACACCTCCCAAAACAAACAAATATCACGCTATTCTCAGCATCATGCAAACAGCTGGAGCAACGCCCCGATTCCAAACGAAACCGCGTTTGCGGCGGCGGAAAAAAGGTACGGATGCCCAAAATCCTGGCCGTACTTTTTGTAGCAATGGCCCTCGGCGCATACGGCAAGCAGCTCAAGGGGCGCCGCGACGGCAGCGCGGTTCCAGCTCGCGTAAAATGCCGACAGCCAGTACAGCAGCGCCACGGCGGGGTTTGTGACGATATTGGCCGCCAAGAGCAGCAGCAGATCTTTCCTGTTCCGCTTGCCCGCGAGCAAAAAGAAGCCCGTTTCGAGGGCGAGCGTCAAAGCGAGGGCGGCCGCCAGCGCGGCAAGAAGCTCGCGGTTCATGGGCGCTCCTTTCGCGGGCCGGCATTTTGCATGCCGGCATTTCGCGGGCCGGCCTCCTGCGGGGCAACTTCCTGCGGCCCCGCTTTCAGAGGGGCGGCCTCCTGCGGGCTGGCCTTTTGCGGGGCGGCATTTTGCATGCCGGCCATCCGCAGGCTCGCGAGAAGCAGCGCGAGCGACGCGGCGGCGGCGAGCGCGAACGGCCAGGCCCCGCCGCCAAAAGGATCGCCCGCGCCCAAATGCGCGGGCAAAAAGCCGAGGAACAGGCCAAAGGCCAGCAACCCGAAAGAGAACCCCTTTGCCCCCGGAAAGATTTTGGCCGTCGCCCAAAGCGTGACGGGCATCGTCATGTTGAACAGCAGCGCCGACAGCGCGCCAGCCGCCGGCAGCCGCGGAGCGAGGGCCAGCAGCGCGGCAAGCCCCAAAGAGGCGCACGATGCCCTAGCCAGCCCAGCGCGGTCGGCCATAAGGCCCCCGGCGGCTTTGCCGAGCGCGGCGGCGCAGGCCAGCGCGACGCCCCAGCCCCAGTCCGAGCCCCAGCCCCAATCCCCGCCCGCGCCCCCGGCGCTTTTCCACGGGAAGCTCAGCGCCAGGCCCGCATAGGAGCGCAGGCAGACGACAAAAAACAGGCCGGCCGCCGCCGCCAGCATCCGGGGAGAGGCCCCGCCGCCCAGCGAAAACGCGGCGTTTCCCGCATACGCCCCGCCCTGCGCCCGGCGCGCGGCGAAAATCAGCCCAATCGCCGCAAGAAGCGCGAGCGTTATGGGCGCTGCGGCAAGCGCGAACGGCATGGGAGCAGTAGCCAGCCCGCTCCCGCTCCCCCTGCCGAGCGCCGTCCCGAAATAAACCCCGAGCGCGCCCGGCGACACGAATATGCCGAGGGCGCCGCTTTTTTCCTCGCTGGCGTTAAGGACGTCAATGCCGCCGCCCACATGGAACATGCCGTTGCCTATTCCGGCAACTGCGGCGGCGGCCGCGGGAACCCGCCAAAGCCCGAACGCCGCCCCGACAAGGGCGCAGCCGCCGGCCGCGAACAAATGGTTCCTGTCCAGCCTGTCCGCGAGAACGCCCAGCGGCATCTGCATCGCGAAGGCGCAAAAATTGTAGAGCAGCAGGCAGAGCTGCCAGCCCGGCGCTCCTGCAGCGCCCGCAATGCCCTCAGCCCCCATAGCGCCAGCGACACCCGCAGCGCCTGCAACGCCGCGAAACATCAAAAAGGCGCAGGCGAAGTCCACGAGAAAGTGGGCGGCGGCATACACGGACACCATATGCCAGCGCCCGCGCGCGGCGAAATGTGCGGCAAAATATGCGGCTGCCGCGTGCCTGCGCCCATGCGCGCGCCTATGCGCCAATCGCTCCCGCCTCCCCCGCAAAAGCTGGCGCGCCGCCGCACGCGCCTGGCGCGCCGCAAATAACTCGCAAACTTTCGCGTCAAATAAATTTATACTCGTGTCCGATTGGAAATTCCGACCACAATTTGCGGTCGGACAGAGGAAACGAGTATTACTGACTCGCGTTAATGGGCAATTCAAATGCTCGTCAGTATAGCTTTGCTCAAACAACTTTACTCAAACAAATTTATCCTTGCAATTACAGATTATATCACAAATGGATTGAGCGCGCGGCATGGACATGCGCCGCGCGGCATATCCACGGCCTCCACGGCCTCCACGGCATATCCACGGGAAGATACAGAAGATACCGAAGTACAGATTCAGATTTTTATAGCCAATCTTTATAGCCTGCTGATTTCATGCGTGGCATATGGTATAATGATGGGAGATTAGTGGCTTACAGGCACACAGCCGCAATAAATAAACAGTAAAAATGGCGCCTGGCAAGCCGCTAACGCGGCGCGGGCGTAGGCGTGGCGCGGGCGCAGTGCAGGCGCGACGTGCCCGCGCGGAACTGGAAAACCGCGCTTTCGCGATGCGGCTTGGGTGGCGGGCAGGGTTGCGGGCGCAACCCGCCCCAGTATTGCTCAGGGGGATTGAGCCTATGGCAAAGTTTGGCGATCCGAACGTGAACAGGGAGTATAAAGACGGCGTGTTTCGGATGCTTTTCAACGAGCAGGAGGCGGCGGCCGAGCTTTACTCGGCG
>JAISFK010000046.1 GCA_031263625.1 Clostridiales bacterium | reverse complement strand
CCGCCGCCGGCTTCACCTTTTTGGCGCTGGGCATGGACACCGTGTTTCTGGCAAACGGCGCGCGCGCGGTCAGCGGGATCATATCGTCGCTCGCGCAGCCCTCGCCGCAGGCGTAGGCGCGGGCGCAGGCGCAGGCGCAAGCGCAAGTGAAAGCATAGGCGCAGGCAGGCGCCCCGTGCGGCAAGAGCGGCATGCAAATCAAAAACCATCTGTTGATCAAATGATTTTGTCAGCAGATGGTTTTTGTTTTGCCCGGAAGTCCGCTATATACAAGAAAAAGGCGTGCCAGCTCGCCCCCAACATGCCAAGCGCCTTGCCCTCATCCTTCGCGAGATACAGGTGCCCGCCCCTGTTGCTCTCGTGCATGAAGCTGTGGAGCGGCCTGCTCGCGTATCCCGAAAAATCGCCTATAATGGCGGGCTCGCCGCTTTCGCAAACGGCGATTTTCACGCCGCCCGCTCGCCGATCCGGGCGCGCCAGGCCAGCAGCTGCGCCCTCGACGCCGTGCCCGTCGCGCCGATCTGCCGGATAGTCACCTCGCTGCAGAGGCCCGCGACGCAGGCGGCCTCGCGCGGATCCGCCCCGGCGGCCAGCGCCAGCCCGAACGCGCTGAGCGAGCTGTCGCCCGCGCCGCAAAAATCGATGGGGCCCTCAACCTCGTGAGCCGGGATGTGCCACGAGCCGCCGCCGTCCGCGTACAGCGAGCCGCGCGCGCCGAGCGTCATGAAAACGCCCCCGCCGATCTTCTCGGACAGCGCCAGCGCGGCGCGCGCGCTGCCCTCCACGCTGCGGGCCGCGTCCGGGTCCAGCCCCGCAGCCTTGGCCCCCTCGATCTCGTTCGGCTTGACGGTCATGCCCGAAAACAGCCCCACGCGCTCGCGGCTGTCCGCCACCACGCGCAGGCCCTGCCCCGCGAGGGCGCTCAGGCGCGCGCGCACGCGCTCCGTCACCACGCCGCTCGGCATCTGGTCGCTGACGCAGAGGACGTCGAGATCGCCCGCCGCCTCGTCTAGCGCCGCGACAAGCCTGTCCTCGGCCTCGCGGGGCAGCGGCTCGAGCGAGGCGAAGTCGAGCCGGGGATCCTCATACGCCACGCCGGAAAAGCCCATCCTTATGGGCTTGACGTAGGCGTTCGTGACGCGGCCCGCGCCGGCGACGACGATGCCGGAAAGCCCGATCCCCAGCCGATCGAGCAGCCTCAGCAGCTCCCTGCCGCGCCAGTCGTCGCCCACCGCGCTGAACACCCGCACGCTTTTGGGCCCGAGCGCCGCCATGTTCGCCGCCACGTTCGCGCCGCCGCCGGGCGACATGCGCTCCTCGACGACCGGGAGCGGGAAATGGGGCGTTTCCCTGGACAGCTCGCTCTTGCGCATGTCCGCGCGCCAGTACACGTCGAGGCATACGTCGCCCAGAAGCCCTATTTTGACGCCGCCCACCCGGCCCAGGATTTCCTCGAGCCGGCCTTGGCTGATACCTTCGAATGTTTGTATGGAGCCACTTCCTCGCTATATTAGGAATAGAAATAGTGCGCGCGCCTGAACACGCCTGCCGCGCGCACTTGGACATGCCGCCTGCCGCGCACCCATGTCGCGCGCGCCTGCCGCGTATGTCGCATCTGCCTGGCCGACGCGCCTGAACACGCCTGCCGGTGCACACTTGGACATGCCGCCTGCCGCGCCGCATGCCTGGATGCGCCCGCCCGCCTCACGCGTCGGAGCCCGCGCCGCGCCGCAGCCGCTCGTACAGACTGGGTACGCTCGTCCGGTGATCGACCGCGAAATGCCAGCCCTTCCCGCCGCTGCTCGTGGGGCGGTTGACGATGTTTTTGCGCGGCCGGTAGTAGTAGTCCGGATCGCCGCCGCCGATTTTCGCGCGGTAGTCGCCCAAGTCCCGCAGATCGAAGTTGGCGGTGGCGATGTCGAAGGTGGGGAATCCCAGGTTCCGCGCTATGGACAGCGCCTTCAGGAACACCTCCGGGCCGATGACCGCCGAGCCGAAATTGAGGAACACCCCGCCGTCGAGCCGCGACACGCTGTCGCACATGATTTTGAAGTCCCGCCCGCTGGCCTGCCCGATGGCGGCGAAATCGGCCGCCGGGTGCTGGTGGATTATGTCGGTCCCCAGCGCGATGTGGTAAGTGGCCGGCACGCCCAGCCTGTGGGCCTGGTAGAGCGCGCAGCAGTCCCTGTGGGGGAAGCGCTCCGGGCGGGCGCCGATATAGCGGGCCAGCGCCTCGCCGTAGCCCGCGCCCTCCACCGCGCCCTGCGCTATCGCCTCGTTCATCCAGCGCCCCGTTTCCTCCCACATGCCGAACGAGCCGTCCTCGATGGCCGTTGGCACGTCCTCCGACGTGCCGCCCAGGTAGCAGAGCTCGAAGTCGTGGATGCTGCCCGCGCCGTTCGAGGCTATGTGCGTGACATAGCCCTCGCGCATGAGGGCTATCAGATAGCGCGACAGGCCGCATTTGATCACGTGCGCCCCCATGGACAGGATAACCGGGCGCCCGTTCCGGCGCGCGGCCCTCACGCGCCCGACGAGCTCGTCAAACTCCGGGCAGTCCCACCGGGGGGCGGCCGCCGCGTCCGGGTCGGCCACGTCCGCCAGCGTGACGAGGTTGGCCCTGCCCGCCGCGCTGTATGTCCTGATCTTGGAAAAATCCACTCGCCCCATGGCTTATGCCCATCCCTTTCCGAAAAAAAATTCGCCGAGGGCCGCCGCGTCCCCAAAATCCCCGGCGACGGCGTCCGCCCCGGCTTTCAGCAGGCGCGCCCGCTTGACGGGGTTCACGCCAGCGAGCGCGCGCTCGTCCGAAGCCACGCCCAGCGTCCGCGCGCCGTTTTCCCGCCCGATGGCGATCTCGACCCTGCCGTCGCCCACCACGGCGAGCCGGCTCCCCGCGACGCCCTTATCCCCCAGCAGCTCCCGGATGGCCGCCTCCTTCGAGCAGTCCTCCCGGCCCTCTGGCGCGCCCCGGATCTCGCTGAAAAACCCCGCCAGGCCCAGCGCGGCGACCTCCCGCTTCACGTCGGCGTCGTCGGTGCCGCTGGCGACGTAGAGCGCCACGCCGCGCCCAGCCAGCATTTCAAGCAGCTCCCTGCTGCCCCTGATCATGTACTCCTCCGGCCTGGCGACGCCGTCGCGGAGCCGCCGCCGCCGCTCGGCCACCGAAACCATCAGCCTGCGGTTGTACTCCGCCTTGTACCCCCACGGGCCGCAGGCCGGCGCCGCTGTTGCGGCGGCGCCAGCCGATGCCGCGGCGGCGCTGCAAGCGAGGCCGGCGGGCAGGCCGATGCCCCGACCGTCGCCGCAACGCGGGCCGAAGTTGCCGCCCCGGTTGCCGCCAGCGCCATTCGTGGCGGCGCCAGCCAATGCGGCGGCGGCGCTGCAATTCGCGGCAACGGCGCCAGTTTTCGCGGCGCTACCGCCGGCTTTCGCGGCGCCTCGCGCCTGAACCTGCTCCGCGAGCCACTTCATCTGGAAAATCGTCTGTATGCCGGCGCTTTCGTCTATGTATCGCCGCACCATGTCCCGGACGCCCCCGCCCGGCCCGGTGCCCGGCCCGCCGCTCGAATCGCCCTCAGAAGCGCCGCCAGGCCCGCCGCCCGATTCCCAGCCGGCTCCTGCGCCCCCTGCCCTGCCCGCGCTTTCCGCGCGCCCCGTGCGTCCCGTGTGCTCCGTGTGCTCCGCGCTTTCCGCGCACCCCGCGCTCCCCTCGATCAGCTCCACCATGAATGACTCCATGACATTCTCCCAGCCGCAGCGCAGCACGGAGATTGTGCCGTCAAAATCAAACAGCGCGGCGCTGACCGGCTCGGCGGGGCGCCTTTTGCTCTGCCACTCCATCGCAAGCCTCCATAGCC
>JAISFK010000313.1 GCA_031263625.1 Clostridiales bacterium | reverse complement strand
GCCCGCGCCGCCGCCCGGCCTGCCGCCAAAACTGCCTGTGAACGAGCCGTCAAAGGACGGGCGGAAGCCCGGCGCGCCGCCTGAGCCGCTCAGAGGCTCCCCGCCGGCCTGCTCCGGCGCGTCGGCGCCGTCTGCTGCGCCGGAGTTGCCTAGCGCGCCGTCGCCCAGCACGGCCGCGCCGGCGCCATCTGCCGTTGCCGCGCCTGGGCCGCCCGCGCCATTGCCGATGCCTGCGCCGCCGCCCGTGCCAGCGCCAGCACCCTCGTCCACACCAGCGCCCTCGCCAGCGCCAGCCGGGGCCGCCGGCGGCGCGCCGCCCTCTGCGCCCGCCTCGCCTCCAGCCGCCGCTCCGCCAGCGGCCGCCTCGCCCCCCTCGCCGGCGGCGGCGCTCTCGTCCACCACGTACACATACGCGAGGCTGCCGCCGATAAGCGTGACGGCCTCGACCGGCACGAAAACGACGTCGGACTTCGACTCGATGTATATGACCCCGTCCGCGTTCATGCCCGCCTTTATCCTGCCGGACGGCTCGACGCCTATCGTGACGCCGTATGTGGTCACGCCGCCGGACGACGTGCCCTCGATCGCTATCTTCTTGATCTCGCCCTTGACCGGGATTGCCTGGGTGTCCGTGATCGCGTCAAAGCTCACATCGACGCTCTGGCCGACCGCCACCCTGTCTATGTCCAGCTCGTCCACGTCCGTCACAAATTCCATGCTGTCCGGATCCACAATCGTGCAGACGACCTGGTTCGACGCGATGTAGTCGTCGCGGCTTATGGGCTGCGACACAAACATGCCGTCGATCGGGGCGTATATTATGTAGTCGTCGAGCTTTTCCCGCGCCGCTTCCAGATTGTTGGCAAGATTCTGCATTTTCAGGTCGTTCAGCGCTTTTGAATACGCGTATGAGTCGTCCGAGTTTGACATCTGCACCAAAAGCTGGCCTTCGCGCACGTAGTCGTTCTCCTTCGCGTTGACGGCCGTCACCGTTCCCGTGCCGAGCGACTTGACCGCCAGCTCGCTCTTGAACGACAGAGAGGCCGTGTCCAGCGCGCGCATGTCCGCCGCCTGCGGCGCGGGTTCCTGCGCCTGGGCGGCCGCCGCCTTGGCCGCCCGCCTGGCCGCGGTCGCCGCGCTTTCGCCGGATGCCGCGTCCACGTCGGATGCCGCGCTATCGTAGGCGCCCGCGCCTGCCGCCTGCCCGCCGCCTGCCTCAGCGCCCGCGCCGCCGTCCGCGCCTGCCGCAGCTCCCGAATCGCCGCCCTCGCTTTCGCCCGCTCCCGAACCGCCGCCCGCTCCCGCTTCGGCAATGACTCCCGCGCCATCCCCAGCCTCGGCGGCTTCGGCCGCGCCATTGGCTCCTGCGGCGCCGCTGTTGCCGTTGCTGCCGCTCGCGCCGTTGCCGCTGCCGCCGCTCGCGCCCTCGCCCGCAACGCCACTGCCGCCGCCCGAAGCGCCGCCGGCCGCCCCGGCATCGCCGCTGCCCCCGCCGCCGCCAGCGCCCTCGCCTGCTCCCGCTCCCGCCCCGGCGCCCGCATCGCCGCCGGCTGCGGCCCCCAGGCCCGCCTGCGCCGGCAGATCCGCGCGTTTTACAAGCGCCGCCACGTTCGTCCCGTTTTTCAGCTGCTGCGATATTTGGGCGGTGATCTCGACGTACACGGCCGCCGCGCCGCCGGCGTCGCGCTGTATGTCCGTTATCTTCGCCGGGCACTCCTCAAACTCGCCGTCCAGGTTGACGAGGGTCACGTCCTGGCCGACGGACAGCAGCGCCGCGTCCTCAGCCGCGAACGGAAACAGCGCGCTCAGGCTGTTCTTGTCCGTTATCGTCATGACGGTCGAGCCCTTGTTGACGTCGTCCCCGACGTGGACGCCGACGTTTGAAACGAGCCCGTTGCCGAGGGCGTATATCTGCATGCTGCCAAAGTCCTGCGGCGACAGGCTCGCGTTGGATATCTCCTGCTGCTTTATCTCGTTCTCTATCTGCGATATGGCGTCGAGAGTCTCCTTGTTGTCTATCTCGAAGATGACGTCGCCCGCCTTGACCAGCTCGCCCTCGGAAAAATTGGCTTTCAGGACGCTGCCGTTTATCTCGGACTTGACGTCGCGCCTCACCGAATACGAAACGGGGCCGGCGCCGCTGATGGTCACGCTGATGTCGCCCCGGCGCGCGACGCCCGTCTGCTGCACCTCGACCTCGGCAGCGGCGGCGGGCTTGCTGTATATGAAATAGTAATACGCGCCCGCCGCGGCCGCCGCCAGGACGACGAGCGCGACAAGCGCCTTGGCCGCGGCCGCCGCCCTGCTCTTTCCGCTCCTGCCGCCAGCTTTTCCGGACTTCTTGGCCCCCTTGGCCCCCTTGGCATCCATGCAAGTGCACCTCTCATAATCAAAATGGATATATATGCAGATTCGTGCTTATTGGCTCCGTGAGAAAAGCCTATAAAAAATTTGCTGCCGATTTGTGTTTGGAGTGTAAAGAAATTATTAATTGCCGAATTTCGCGGGCGTCTTGACACTTTGGCTATATAGTTGTATAACATAAAGTAAAGCGTGATGGTTGGCTTGAATCTTCACAAAATAACAGAAAGGAAAGCTGCTCGGCACTGATCAAGGCTGGCGTGCCAATGAAAGACGCCGCAACAAGCTATAGGGAATCCGCCGTCCGGCCGCGCGCCCTCGGCAGACCCATGGCATGAACCGCTTCATTGTTACTGACATGCGTTACGCTTAATGACAGATTTTCATTATCGGCACGCGCTATGCTTAACAGCGAGGCGTCATGCCGTGGTTGCTGGGTTGTTGGAGAAAGAGATAAAGGCAGGCGCATTGGGCGGACGCGCGGCGAGAGGCGCCCGCGGGCGCGCATTGCATGGGATGTTTTGGTGGCAAGGCTTTAGCGGTTGGCGGCGGCAGGGATTAGCGGGCGGAAAGGCGCGGGCTTGCGGCTATGCGGGCGGCGGTTGCGCCCGTAGTTGCAGTGCCTGCGGCCGCGCGTTTGGCTCGGGGTGCGCGAGCTTGGCCTGTCAAGAGCAGCGGGATTGCCAAAATGAATAAGAAACGTCTGATCAGCGCGGCGCTGGCGCTCGCGGTGGCGCTGTCGCTATTGCCCCCGCTCCCCGGCATCTTGGGCGCGGGCGGCGTCCCGGTCGCGCAGGCCTTGAGCGGGTCGGCCTCATACGCGCCCGTCGAAAGCAACATTCTGGGCAAATACTGGGTGGCGCTGAGCGCCGACAGCGCCGGCGAAACGGCCGCATATGCCGCCGACGGCGACCTTGCCACGGCGTGGGCGCCCGAAGGCGACGGGCCGCACACGCTGACTGCGGATCTTTCGGGCGCTTACGACGCCATACGGAAGACGCAGATCGTCTTCGCGGACGCGACCGCCGCAAACAAGTACAAGATCGAGTGTTCCGGCGACGGCGCGGACTGGGTGCTGCTGGCCGACCGCTCGGCGAACGAGCGCGCCGCGGGCGGCTTCACGGACGTCTTCTCAAGCGAGGGCATGCGCTATCTGCGCCTCACGGTCTGGGGCGGCGCCGCCGTCAGCGAGCTGTCCGCGTTCAACTATCTGCGCGCGGATCTCAAGAACGGCTCGGACATGTCCGAGCTGGGCAGCGAGAACACTTACTACTATTATTACAACCGAGAGAACAACCCGCCGCAGCCGGGCGTTCGCGGCGGCAGGCTGTCGGGCGATGGCGCCGGGCCGGCGTCCGACGGCGACAACATCTTCGGGCTGGCAAAGGACATGGGCTGGTCCGCGCTCCGGCTGCGCGTCTGGAACGAGCCGAGGAACGAGCGCACGGGCGTTCCCAACCTTGCGGCGACAAACTGCAGCCCCGCCAACACGCTGAAGCTCGCGCCCTACGTGACGGGCGCCGGGCTCGACTTGGCGATCGACTTCCACTACTCCGATTCGTGGGCGGATCCGAGCAAGCAGACCAAACCATACGCATGGGCGGATTTGCCGTTCGACGAGCTTGTGGAGGCGCAGCACGATTTCACGCTCGAAACGATCGACGCGCTGGTCGAGCAGGGCACGGCGCCGACCGTCGTGGCGATCGGCAACGAAGTGACGGAGGGCATGCTGTGGGGCGTGGAATCCGGCGCCGCGATCAACGGCGAGCAGCCCGGCGGGAAGATCCTGTGGTCATACTGGCACGAGGATCAGGTCACGCCCGCGCAGTACCAGCTGTACCAAGAGTCATTTGATCGCTTCGCCGCGCTCGTGGACGCCGGCATAAAGGCCGTCCGCGAGGTGGAGCAGGCGCGCGGCGTGAGGATCGCGACGGAGATCCACATCGCGTTTGGCAGCGGCGACACGGGCGAGAACCTTCCGAGGCGGCTCGAATTTCTCAGGCAGCTGACGCGGCGCCTGGACGCCAAGGGCAGCTCGCTCGACAGGGTCGGCGTTTCGTATTACCCGAACTGGCACGGCACGTGGGCCATGCTGGAGAGATACCTCGTAGAGGTGCATAAAGAGTTCCCCGCGCTGGCGATCAACATCTCCGAGTGCTCGCCGAGAAATTCCGGCAGCTACTCCAACGATCCGAACGAGCCGGCCGGCAGCGTCCCGTCCGTGCAGAAGCAGGGCGACGATTTTGCGCGCATCATGCAGATCCTGAACGACACGCCCGACAACATAGGCGCGGGCGTGTGGTCGTGGGCGGGCGCCGGCACCGGGCAGTACGGCCCGGTCAACTTCACGACGAGCGGCCCGCAGCGCGAGCCGTATGCGTCCATGAAGGTGTTCAAGGACGCGTTCGCGACCGGCGTAGTCGAGAGTGGCGTGTATGTCACGGCGCGGCAGGGCAGCCTGCCGGATCTGCCGGCGGCGGTGACGGAGCTGGACGTGCAGACGGGGGCGACCGCGCTGGTGCCCGTGGAGTGGGCGCCCGTGAACGGCGAGCAGCTCATATCGGCGTCGGGCTACGTCGTGGAGGGCGCGGCGGCGGCGAAGGGCAATATGAGCGCCGTGCGCGCCTACGTTTCGGTCATCCCGAACCCGCCGGGCGACAGCGCGGCGCTGGCCGCGCTCGCCGCGAGCGTAGATGGCATGGCGCAGAACGCGGCGCTCGCCTGCACCGCCGAATCGGCCGCGCTGCTGGGCGGCGCGCTGCAAAATGCCCAGGCGGCGCTGGCGGCGCCCGACACGGCGCAGGTCGTGATTGACGCCCGCTACGGGGCGCTCATCTCGGCGCTCGACGGGCTCGCGCCAAAGCAAGGCTACGAGCCATATTCCGAGTTGCTGGAGCTGCTCGCGGGCGCGACCAAGCTGAATCCCGCGAGATACACGGCGAGCTCGTGGGCCGCCGTCAAGTCGGTGGCGGACGAGGCGTGGGCGTATATCGCGCTGAACGGCGCGCCGCAGGCGGAGCCGCTCTCCATTGCGGCGGAAGCCGAGGCGGTGGCCGGGGCCGAAGCCGCTGCCGAAACTGTAGCCGAAGCGGCGGCGCAAGAGGCACCCGCGCAGGAGGCTG
>JAISFK010000203.1 GCA_031263625.1 Clostridiales bacterium | reverse complement strand
ATGAGCCATGCGGGCTGTCCGCGCCGCCATGGCCGAGCGCTCCATATGATCCGCCTTGACCTTCCGCGCCGCCGCCATCGCGCTCATATAGGCTGGCGTAACCGCGCTCGCCGCCGCTTTCCGGGCTGTCGCCCCCGGCGCGCATGTATGAGCCAGCGTAGCCGCGCCCGTATGAACTAGTATATCCGCTCGCGCCGGCATATTCCCGGTCGCCGCCGTTGCCGTATGGGCTGTCATAGCCGTGCGCCCTGCCGCTTTCCGGATTATAGCTACCGCCGCTGCGCCCGTATGAGCCAGCGTAGCCGCGCCCGCTGTCGTATCCCGTGCCGCCGCCGCCGTTGCTGTTGCCGCGCTCATATGAACTAGTATATCCGCTCGCGCCGGCATATTCCCGATCGCCTCTGTCGTTGCCGTATGGGCTGTCATAGCCGTGCGCCCTGCTGCTTTCTGGATTATAGCTACCGCCGCTGCTCCCGTATGAGCCGGCACCTTCACGCTCGCCGCCCTGCCCGCGCGAAGCATATGATCCGCGCCGGCTTTTTGCGCTGCCGCC
Organism: Clostridiales bacterium; assembly: GCA_031263625.1. Classification (GTDB taxonomy): domain Bacteria; phylum Bacillota; class Clostridia; order WRLR01; family WRLR01; genus JAISFK01. The sequence continues at coordinate 4,288 of JAISFK010000203.1, read as the reverse complement.
GCGCCTGCGGGCGCCGCCCAAGCCGTATGTGTCGTCGCGGGCGTATGACGGCCCCGATCGCGTTATGTCAAAGCGGCTGTATATGCTGCCGATGCTGTTGCCGCGCCCTGCATAGCCTCTGCCACCGCCGTTGCTGGTACTGTTGGTGTCGCTCCTGCTGGCACCGTATGAGCCGGACGCGTACCTCGCGCCATCGCTGTTGCCGGCGCTGCTGTTGCCGTCGCCGTTTCCCAGATTGCCGCCATTTTCATATTCTGAATCACCGCCGCGCCCATATGAACTGGCGTATCCGCTTGCGCCGCCATATTCCTGACCGCTAACGTCGTTGCCGTTGCCATATGGGCTACCATGGCCGTGCGCCCCGCCGTCTTCCGAGCTGTCGCCGTTGTCGTACTCCGGGTTGCCACTGCGGTCGCGCTCGTATGGGCCGGCGTAACCGCGCAGTTCGCCCAAGCTGTATGGTATGCCAATGACGCCCGACTGGCCGGAGCTGTCTATGGCGAAAAAACTGTATTGCCCGGCGTCGCTGTCGCCGCCGCCAAAGTCGCCTGAGTTGCCTGAGTTGCCGTGCGCGCCAGACGGATCTCTGCGGCTTATGGCAAAATATCTGTACGGGCCGCCAGCGCCTGCGGAATGGCCATCGCCAGCGCCACCGCTGCCGCTGTTAGCGCCATAGTTGCTATAATAGCCGTTGCCAGCGCTGTAGCTACTGCCGTCGCCGCCACTGTAACTATCGCCACGGTAGCTGACGGCGTTGTAGCTATCGCCACTATCGCCGTCACTGCCGTCGCCGCTGTAGCTACTGCCGTCGCCGCCACTGTAACTATCGCCACGGTAGCTAACGGCGTTGTAGCTATCGCCACTATCACCGTCACTGCCGTCGCCGCTGTAGCTACTGCCGTCGTTATAGCTACCGCCATCACTGTAGCTGTCGCCACTATCGCCGCCACTGTAGCCATTGCCACTATAGCCGCCGTTGTAACTACCGCTGCCGCCACTATAGCCGCCACCGTCGTTGTAGCTGCTACCGCCACTATAGCCGTCGCCGTTGCTGTAGCTGCCGCCACTGCGCCCGTCCCGCCCGGCGCGGCTGTGGGCGCCGAGCTGGCGCAAATTGTCCATATCGCCGCCTGTGCCTATAGAAATACTATACCTTTTGATATCAGTGCCCCCCCTTGTTGAAAGGCCGCTCGCATATTGCACATTATATATCATAACCAAATAAACATCAATCGTCGCAAAGCCGCGCAACAAAACGATAAACAATGAACGATGAACCACGACGAACCACAAGCTCAATAGCTCAATAATGCTCAATGCGCAACTGAGGGCTCAATGTGCCATGCGCAAATCCTATCGAAAAAAACTTACGTTCTCCGCATAAGCCAGCTATACTGGCACTATCTTAAAAAAAAGATGTGCCCTTATGATTTGTTATACTGACAAGCATTTGAATTTTCCATTAACGCGAGTCAGTAATACTCGTTTCCTCTGTCCGACCGCAATTTGCGGTCGGAATTCCCAATCGAACACGAGTATAGTCCCTTACAGGCGCTGGCTTTTTGTTGTTTTTTGCAATTATGCGCCTGTAAGGTACTTAATGGGAAGCCCTGAGCCTAACAAGCACACAGGCAAGCTTTGCAAGCCATTTTTGGACGAATTAAATATGATACATTCCAGACCGATAAAGGCAATAGCGGGAGCGCGGGAATTTGCGCGAAAAATTATGAAGTGTGGAGTCTGTAGTTTCGCTACTTTCGCACGCCCGCAATGCCTGCAGTTTCCGCAATTTCCGCGGCACCTGCGTCGCCATCGCCATCCCCGGCTCCGCTTGCGTCCGCGCCTGCGCCCCCATACCCGCCGCTAGTGCCGTTCGCGCTCCCATCTGCGGCGCCGCCCTCCCCTGCGCTCTCGTCACCGCCGCCGGTGCCGCCCGTCTCATCATCCATGACGCCGTCCGCTCCCGCGCCTCCCTCCGCGGCGCCGTCCGCGAGCAGGCGCTCGCCGCGCTCGGCCGGCAGCTCCTCCACCGCGCGCAGCGTCCGCTCTATCGCCCGCGAGCGCGCCCCGATGCTGTCGGCCTCCTTGGACGCGGAGTCCAGCTTTTTCCTGAGCCTGTCCAGGACCGCGCCATATTTGCCGAACTCCGTCTTGACCGCGCCCAGCAGCTCCCACACCTCGTTGGAGCGGCGCTCTATCGCGAGCGTGCGGAAGCCCATTTGCAGGCTGCTGAGAAACGCCGAGAGGTTCGTCGGGCCGACCACCGTCACCTTAAACACGCGCTGGAGCGCCTCGAACAGCTCGGCGCGCCGCACGATCTCCGCGTACAGCGATTCCGTCGGGACGAACATGATGGCGAAATCCGTCGTCGCCGGCGGGCTGATGTACTTGTCGCGGATGTCCCTCGCGCACCTGCGCACGGACGCCTCGAAGGCGGCGGACTCGCGCCTCAGCTCGTCGTCCGCGAGCCCGGCCTCGTAGGCGTCGGCGAGGCGCTGGTAGTCCTCGGCCGGGAACTTGGAGTCGATCGGCAGCAGCAGCGTCTTGCCCGCGCTGTTCTTGTCCGGCAGCTTGACGACGTAGTCCACGCGCTCCGCCGCGCCGTCGCGGACGGGCGCCTGCGCCTCGAACTGCCCCGGCGGCAGCATCTGCTCCAGAATCGCGCCGAGCCGGACTTCGCCCAGGGTCCCCCGCGTCTTGACGTTCGTGAGCACCCGCTTCAGGTCCCCGACGCCCGCCGCGAGCTGCTGCATCTCGCCCAGCCCCTGGTGCACCCGCTCCAGCCGGTCGCCGATCAGCCTGAACGAGTCGTTGAAGCGCTTCTCGACGGTGTCCTTGAGATTCTCGTCCACCGTCCTGCGCATGTCCTCCAGCTTCTTCGCGGTTTCGTCCCGGATCTCCTTCAGCTGCGCGTCCATGCGCTGCAGCGTGGCGTCCTGGCGCCTGGACAGATCCCCGAACTGCGCCCTCTGCGCCTCGGACATGCCGGACGCCGCCCGCGCGAGCGAATCGCCGAGCAGCCTGAACGACGCCGCGAGCTCCTCGCGGCTGTCCCTCGCGTGCTTGCCGCTCTCGGCGCGGCTTCTGGCAAATTCGTCCAGCGTCGCCGCGCCGTGGCGGGCGAGCGACTTTTCGAGCGCCCTCTCGAACTCGGTGCCCGTCGCGGCGAAAGCCCGGCCTATCTCGTCCCGCGCGGCGGCCGCGGCGGCCTCGGCCGTTTCCTCCGCCAGCCGCGCCCTCGCCGCTTCCGCCCGCCTGCCGCCGCCCCTCAGGCAGGCTCTGAGCGCGGCCGCCGCCAGCGCGCACAGCGCCGCCAGCAGCATGATTATAATTGTCGTTTCGCCATACATTGTCAGACGCCCGGCCTTTCCAGTTCATTTTCGGGCCATTTACGGCTCGGTTGCGGCCTGTTTGCGGCACGTTTATGGCCCGCCGCCGCTTTCGTCTACCGCGCCCGCGTTTCTCTCACAAGGCCCAATATACCACAAAAGCGCCGCGAAGGCCATGCGATCTGGCGGGATCGACATGCGATCGAGCGGGATCGACATGCGATCGAGCGGGATCGAGCGACTGGCCGTTCAGCCCTGGCCGTTCAGCCTGGCCGTTCAGCGGCGCCGAGACGCCGCCGAGACGCCGAGAGTCGCCGAATCCAAAAATATTTGGAACTGTGCGGCCAATGCAGTATAATGTAGTGTAGTGCGACATAGAGCAACACAATATGGCAGCCTTGGCGCGCCGGAATCGCCGCCGGGGCGCGCAGTTCCGCGCGCTGGAGCGCAAAAGCCTGGCGAAAGGGGAGAGCGGCGTGGCCGGCAACAGCAGCAACGGCAGCGGCAGCGGCAGGGCGATTAACCGCGTGTTTACCCGCGGCGTTATAACGGATCTCGTCGAGCGCGGCCGCAGCGAGGTTTTTGACGCCGTCGCGCGGAGCTGCATAAGCGACCCGGAGGGCAAGACCCACGGGCAGATAATTAGCGAGATTTACGCGCGCCTCGGCAGGGAGCACCGCAACGAGTACTACTACATGAACACTTTGCTGAACAGGCTGCTTGCGGGCGCGCGCGGCGCGAGCTCGGCGGCCGCGCTCTCGCAGGTGCCGGTAGGCCGGCATGTCGCCGATTTTGTCATGATAGGCGGCGAGGTGCGGGGCGAGGGCCAGAGCGAGGGCCAGAGCGAGGGGCGGAGCGCTGGACAGAGCGATGGGCGCGTGTATGAGATCAAATCCGACCTCGACAACTGCGACAGGCTTCGCGGCCAGCTCTGCGGCTTTTACAGGGCGTTCAGCAAG
>JAISFK010000028.1 GCA_031263625.1 Clostridiales bacterium | reverse complement strand
GCCCTGTCCCAGGAGTCCTTCGCCCTTTTCAGCGCCGCGTCCGTCACGCCTTTCTCCGGCGGAGGGGCGGGCGCTGGGTGCTCCGTCGATCCGCACACGGGGCATGGCGCCCCGGCCGCCAGCCCGCTCGCGATGACCCCCGCCTGGTTGCGCAGGAAGATGCCGTTCAGCGCCTCGTATTCGCCGCTGGCCCTGTCGTAGGCCGCCGCCGCGGCCCTAAATTCAGCCTGCGCCGCAGCCAGCCCGCCCTGCCTGGAGCGAATCGCGCCCAGGTCGTTTCGCAGCGCCGCCAGCCGCGAAAGCGCGGCCGCGCCGGCTTCCAGCTCGGTTGCCAGCCGCGCGGCGTCGGCCTGGCAGCCCTCCAGCGGCGGCAGCCCGCCCAGCGTCCGCAGCGCGGCGGCCAGCTCGGCCTGCGCGGCCGCGAGGGCGGCCTGCCGGGCCGCTGTCTCGTCGCGGCCCGCGCGCAGCCGGCTCAGCTTTTTCAGCTTTTCGCTGGCGGCCTCCCACTCTTTTGCGAGAGCCGCGAGGGCGGCCTGCGCCTCGGCGAGCGGCGGCAGCCCGCCGAGCGCCTTCGCAGCCTGCTCCCGCTCGGCGAGCGCCGCGGCCTCGCGCACCTTTGCGGCCGCAAGGCCGGCCTGCGCCGCGCCGTGGCTCGCCGCCGCCTTTGCGGCCTCGTCGGCGAGCGGCTTGACGTTCCGCAGCGCCGCCGCGCCGCGCGCGCCGCGCCGCTTCGCGCCCTCGATCTCGCCGGCTCTCGCGGCGTGCTCCGCCAGCGCGGCCCGGCAAGCCGCGAGGGCGGCGAGCTTCCGGCCCAGCTCCTCGGCCACGGCGAGCGCCGCCGCGAGGGCCTGCTTTGCCTCGTCGTATTCGCCGAGCCGCTTTTCTGCGCCCGCCAGCTCCGCGCCGTCGGCCGCCATCTGCGCCTCCCACTCGGCGAACTGCTCGCCGCGCCTGTAGACGTCGATCCCCCGGCGCTCGAAGCTGTGGACGCAGAGCTCGCGCCTGTCGCTCTCGCGCCGCGCCCGCTCCTTCAGCCGCTCCTGAAACAGCCTCAGCGCCTCCGTGCCGAAGATGCGGCGCAGTATCTTCAGCCGCTCGTCCGTGCCGCTTTGCAGGAAGCGCAGGAAGTCGTTTTGGGCTATCATGACGATTTGGGCGAACTGCTCGCGGTCGAGCCCGACGATCTCGGCGATCTTTTGCCGCACGGCCCGGTCGCCGCCGACCGTCGAGCCGTCCGGCAGGCGCAGCGCGGCCTCCTGCCCAGCTCGCCTGATGGAGCGCCTGACGCTGTAGCGGTTGCCGCCGGAGACAAAGTCAAGCTCGACGTATGTCCGCGCCTGCTCCGCCGCGAAGTCGGAGCGGAGCATGGAGTAGTCGTCGCGGCCCGTACCGCTCGCCCTGCCGAACAGGGCGAACGAAACGGCGTCGAAGATCGTCGTCTTGCCGGAGCCCGTTTCGCCCGTTATGAGGTACAGCCCGCTCGCCCCAAGCTTTGCAAAGTCTATCTCCTGCACGTCGGCATACGAGCCGAACGCGCTCATGGTCAGCTTTAGCGGCCTCATTCCTCGCCCCCCTCGTCCAAAAGCTCGCGCACGATCCCGGCCTGCTCCGCGCTCATCGTCGAGCCCTGCGCCTCCAGGAAAAACTCGCTGAACAGGTCGTATGGCGACAGCCGCTCGATCTCGCCCGCGTCAGCCGCGGCCGCCGCCGCGTATATGTCGGTGCCCGTCCGCGAGTTCTCGAAGCCGAGGCTCATGATGTTGGGGTACACGCTGCGCAGCTTGCCCATCGGATCGACGATCTCGTCCTCGTCTGTCAGTATGACGCGCAGGTAGTCCTCGCGGCTCGCCTGCGGCGCGCCGCCGCCATCGCCCCGTCCCGGCCGCTGGTCTTGGCGGTTCTCGCCTTGGCCATCGCTCTGTCCCTGGTCTTGGCCCTCTCCCTCGCCTTGGCCCGCGCCCTGGCTTTGACGGCCATCGCTCTGGCCCTGGTCTTGGCCTGCGCCCTGTTCTTTGCGGCCCTGGCCTTGGCCATCGCCCCGGCCCGTCCCGGCGGCGATCAGCTCCGCGAGGCTGCCCCTGATCTCGCGCATGTCGCGCAGGGGGACGAGGGGCACGGCGCTGACGGAGAGCGAGCCTTTCGCGCCCAGCTCCACGAGCGTCGCGGATTTTTCGTGCCGCCATTCGGAGAACGAATACTTGATCGGCGACCCGGCGTAGCGAATGTGCTCGCGGCCAATGGCCTGCGCCCTGTGAAGGTGCCCTAGCGCCACATAGTCGAAGTGCTCGATCGGCGCCGCGTCGATCGCGTCGAGGCCGCCCACCGGGCTTATCTCGGACTCGGAGCGCACGGGCGCCTCCGCGCCGGCCCAGGTGTAGAACTGGTGCGACACGAGCACGTTGCGCGCGGAATAGTCGATGGCCGAGGCTTCCAGCGCCGCCGCGAGCGCGTCGCCATAGCTCTCGATCTCGCGCCCGCTCTCGATCTCGCGCCCGCTCTCGCTCCCAGCCCCGCTCCCGGCTTCGCTTCCGATCCCGGCCTCGCCCCCTCGCTCGCGCTCCCGATCCCGCTCAACCGCTCGCTCCCGCTCGTCCATCCGCTCCCGCCCGGCCTCGCCCCTTCGCTCGCGCGCCCGCGCCAGCTCCCGATCGGCGAGCGCCCCGCGCACAGTCAGCGGCTTTATGTGCGGCAGCAGCCAGAAATTCACGTCGCCGTGCTCGTCTGCCAGCGCCACCTTTCTGGCCGCGCCGTCGAACGCGCCGCAGATGTGCAGCCGCCTGTCCGACAGCAGCCGGCTCGCGTAGCCCAGCCGCTCCGGCGAGTCGTGGTTGCCGGAGATGAGCAGGACCGCGATGTCCTCGCGGGCCAGCTCCGTGAGAAAATCGTCGAAGGCCCGCACCGCCTCGACGCCCGGCACGGCGCGGTCGTAGACGTCGCCCGCGATGACGGCGGCGGCCGGCCGCTCGGCCCTGACGAGCGCGATTATCTGCTCGAAGGCGCGCCGCTGCTCGGCGAGCATCGAAAAGCCGTTGACGCTCTTGCCTATGTGCAGATCGGACAGGTGCAGGAATTTCATCGCCCCACGCTCCTATAGCCATATAATGAAATTCGAGTTTATGCCCCGCCTTTGTGGCGGTCGCGCACGAACTTGTTCAGGATGGCGTTCAGCTGCCGTATGTCTATGGGCTTGGATATGAAGCCGTCAAAGCCGTTCGCCATGAACATCGCGTCGCTGCCCGTTATCGCGTTCGCCGTCAGCGCCACGATCGGGGCGCCGTAGCCAAGCTCGCGTAGCCGCCGCGTCGTTTCCACGCCGTCCATTTCGGGCATCATGTGATCCATGAAGATCACGTCGTAGGTCGCGCCGCCCTTTACTTTGTCCAGCGCCGCGAAGCCGCTGGGCGCCGTGTCGATCTCCAGATCGTAGACAGCCATCAGGGCGTGCGCGACGTAGATGTTCACGTCCACGTCGTCCACGATCAAAACGCGGCCGTAGGGCATCTGCTCGCGGACAACCTGCGCGTTCGCGCTCTGGCGTTCGCGCATGAACCGAAACTCGCGAAGGCTCTCCGCCAGTTCCGCGCCGATCACGGCGGCGCCCACCCGCTTCTGCGGCAGCGTCACCGTGAACACGCTGCCCTTGCCGTATTCGCTCTTCACGTCGATCCTGCCGCCCATCATCTGCACGAGGCTGCGGGTTATGCTCATGCCAAGCCCGGTTCCCTCCGTGGAGCGGTTCGCCTCGCCGTTGAAGCGCGCGTATTCGCTGAACAGCCGCTCCAGGTCTTCCTGCTTCATGCCCTGGCCCGTGTCCGCCACCCTGAAAACCAGCAGCACGTCGCCGTCGCCGCCATTCTCATTCCAGTTGACGCCGCCGCTGCTCGCGCTCCCAGCGCCGCCGCCGCCATCTCTGCCGCTCCCGCCGCCGCCATCTCTGCCGCTCCCGCCGACGCTCCCGCTGCTCGCGCTTCCAGCGCCGCCGCCGCCATCTCTGCCGCTCCCGCCGCTGCCGCCATCTCTGCCGCTCCCGCCAACGCTCCCGCTGCTCACGCTTCCAGCGCCGCTACTCCCGCCGCCGCCGCCATCCACGCTTCCGTCGCCGCCGCCGCTCCCGCCGCCGGCCCCCGCGCCGCTCCCGCTCCCGTTGCCCCCGCTCCCGCCGCCGCCGGCCCCCGCTTCGCCCAGCTTCACGGAGAGCGTCACGCTCCCGCTCTCGGTGTATTTGAACGCGTTGGACAGCACGTTCGTGAGGATCTGCTTTATGCGCAGCTCGTCGCCGCGCAGCCGCGCCGGCAGGTTTTCGTCAACGTCGAGGACGACCTCTATGGGCTTGCTCCCGATTCTGAAAATGTTCAGCTGGACGGCGTCGTTGATCATGCTCGGCGCGTCGTATTCGGCGGGGCGGATCTCGAACTGCCCCGTTTCGATCTTTGACAGGTCGAGTATGTCGTTGATGATCCCGAGCAGCCCGTTGGCGGAGCTGCGGATCGTGTTCATCGCCTTTGCCAGATCCTCCGGCATGTCGCCGCGCTGGAGCTGGATTTCGGCGACGCCGATGATCGCGTTCATCGGCGTGCGGATCTCGTGCGACATGGTGGCCAGAAACCGCGATTTGGCGCGGTTCGCGTTCTCCGCCTCCATCTTGGCCGCGACAGTCTCCGTGATGTCCGTTATCTCGATGAACATGCCGTCTATGTCGCCAATGAGCCTGTCCGACAGTATTTTGAAATAGTGGGTCTCGCCGGAAACGACGATCTCGCGCGTGTCCGTCCAAAGCCCGTCGGCGTCGAGGATGTCCGCGAACATCATCTCCAGGCTTTTCTCGGAAAACAGGTCCAGCAGCGGGCGCCCGATGGCGTATTCCGGCTCGATGCTCGCGAACTTTGCCAGCGGGTCGGATATGTACTGCACGAGGTTTTCCGTATCGACGACGACCATGTAGTTCGGCGTCGTCTTCAGCAGCGAGGAGAACGAGCGCAGCCCTTTTTCCGCCTGGCCCTCCTTTTTCGTCGAGCGCCACGACAGCGCGGCGAGGAAGAAGAAGCCGTACAGGCACAGCACCGCGTCTATGCTCATCGTCGTGAGGCTCGCCCTCTCGCCGATCCTGAACACGGTCAGGAACAGGATGATGTTCACGACGACGTTTTCGAGGAAAAACGCCATGACCGTCATGAAATCCTGGTGCAGGCCCACGATTCCGGCCATGCACAGGATAGCGATGTAGTAGTACTCAAAATCCGACGTTATGTAGGCCCCGCCGACAAAGCCCAGCAGAAGTACCGAGCCGGACAGCAGGGGGACCAGGCGGTGGTTTTTCAGCGTGACTTGCAGCAGGCGCACCAAGGCGCCGCCCCCTATGCACATAAGAAAGACGAGGACGCCGCGCTGCATGTGCTGGCCGGTGATCAGGGACTCGGCGAGGCGCAGCACCCCGTACAGCATGATCCCGAAAAGCCCGGCAAAGTTGGCGAAGCCCCGGTTTTTGGTTATTTTTTTGATTTCAGCCTTGCGGCTCATTGGGCGCCCCCCTTATTTTTCCGCTTCAGCCCGACCCGCCCCATCGCGTCCACAAAGCCCAGGCCCTCCGGCACGACTATTTTCACGGCGCCGGGCAGCACCTTGAACGTTATTTCGGACGTCGAGAACAGCTCGCCGTCCAGGACCACGCTCATGGGCGTCTCGCTCCTGCACGACATCTCGCGGAAGCGCATGTGCGCGAAGACCTTCGGGCGCTTCTTAAACTGCCCGCGGGTGTATTCCGGCATGACCAAAACTGTGCGAAGCCGGGAGAGGGGGCCGACAAACACAATGTCCAGCTCCCCGTCGTTCGGCGCGGCGCAGGGGTTTGGCGTGTTGCCGCCCCCGTTGAACGCGACGTTGGCGATGTTCAGGTTCATGTACTCGCCGGACTTGTCCGCGCCGTCTATTTCCACGGTGTAGAATTTCGGCACGATGGTGCCGTTGGCCAGGCCGGCGAGGCTGCCGATCTTATAGAGCGCCGGCACGAAGCCGCGCATGTACCTGCCCTTGTTCACCGCCTTCGTTATGCCGTTCACGTTCATGACGGCCTGGCTTTCCGCGCCGATGGAGCAGTTGAGCAGGGCGAAGCGCGAGCCGCACTGGATCAGATCCACCGGCACGGACGGCGCGGCCGAAAGGAGCTTTATGTCGCGGAAGGCGCCATAGTTCTCCGCGCCCAGCGCGTTTATGAAATCGTTGGAATTGCCGTATGGGACGCTGGCGAGCTCCGCGTTTTCAAACTCGGCCATGCCGTTCAGGCAGTCAAAGAGTATCCCGTCGCCCCCGACGGCGTAGATCCTCACCGTCTCGCCGTCCCTGACGCTCGCCGCGTGCCTGTGGACGGCGGCCGTCGCGTCGCGGGGGAATCGGGATATGTAAACCTTGTATTCCGCGCGGTTGCCGACGGAAAAGCAATTTTCCACGCTGAGAAGAAAATGCTTCAAGTCCTCCAGCTTAACGAAGGATTTTGGGTTTATGACGAAATAATGCCGCATTGGCCCTGCTGCTTTCCCACGCTGACATCAGGCGCGATTTTCGTTTATTATAGCGCGTTTGGCCACGATCTTCAATATAAGTTTTCTATGCACCTTTTGCAATCGGGCCCAATCGGGCCGCAGTCAAGCTGCAGTCGAGCCGCAATCGGGCTCTGCCCCTGCAAATAATGAATAAAATAATGTTTTTGTGCGCGTGTATGGGGAAATAATACATTGTTATATTATACTTGTGCCATAAATTGCGCCCTAAACGAACGTTAATATACAATTATTCAGATATGTGATTGAAACGGGCAATGCTGGGGTATTTAAGCTTTGAATAAACTTTGAATAAACTTTGAATAAGCTTTGAACAATATAAAAGGGATGAAAGGCGCTGTTTTCATGTCAAAACGAAACTGCTACATGATGCCGGGGAAAGTAGATTCCAATACTGCCGAGCAGGTCAGGGAAGGCATCTTCGCGCTGCTCGGCGATCCGGGGGGCGGCGGTTCCGGCGGCGCGGGAGCGGGAGCGGGAAGCGCGGCTGGCGCGGGAGCTGGAGACGCCAGTGGCGGCGGCGGCGCGGGCGCTGCGGGAGCGGGAAGCTCCGGCTCTGGCGCTGCGGGAGCGGAAGCTGGCGGGGACGGCGCGGGCATGGCGGCCAGCGCGGATATCCTGCTGGATTTTGCGAACACCGCGTACATCAGCTCGGCGGGCCTGCGGGTGCTGCTGATGACGGAGAAGAAGACGAGGGCCTTGGGCGGTAGCCTTGAGATTTGCAACGTGAAGCAGCAGATTCAGGAGATTTTTGAGCTGACGGGCCTGGCAGGCGTCGTCAAGATTACATGAAAGCGCGGGCCATGCTATGAGCGAGCAGGCTAGGGCAAGGCTTGGCGCGGCTTTGCGCGCGGTCTGGATAATGGCGGCATATTTGCTCGTCACGTCGCTTTTTCTTCTGTTCGCCATGGTGGCGACGCCGCCCTCCCTCGGCCGGGAGCCGTCGCCTGTGGCGAGGGAGCTGTTCCAGTCGGCGGGCAGCGCTGCGGCGCTGATGCTCATAGCCGGGCGATTCCGGAAAAAGGGCGCGCATTTGAGCGAGGCGGCCGGATTCGCGCCGGCCGGCATGGACAGGAAGGAGGCCGCCTTGCTCTTTGCGGCCGGAGTCGGCTGCGGCCTCGCCCTGACGGCGCTGCTGGGCCTGCTGCCCCTGCCGGCGCAGTGGCTGGAGGCGTATGACGTGGCCTCCGCGTCGGCCTTCGCAGGGGAGGGCAGGATTGTCGCGGCGGCGCTCGTGGTGCTTTTTGCGCCATTTTGCGAGGAGCTGCTTTTTCGCGGCTTTCTGCTGCGCGCCCTGATGCGCGGCTTTTCTCCCACGACATCCGTAGTCGCGCTCTCATTGGTTTTTGGCCTCATGCACGCGCAGCCGCTGTGGATGGCCTACGCCTTCCTGTGCGGCCTGCTGCTGGGCTGGCTGGCCCTGCTTTTTGACAACTTGGCCGCGCCGATGCTGCTGCACGCTGGCATCAACATTACCATGCTGCCCGGCATATTTCTGCGCGAAAACGCCCAGTACGCGCGGGTAGCGTCCAACCCGATCGCGCTGCTCTTGCTGTTGGCTTTGGGCGGCGGCGTGGCGCTGTACGTGCTTGCGGGGCAGGCCAGGGACAAACAGGCGGCCCGGAATGGCGCGACGGGCGGCCCGAAATGACGCAATGGCGCGATGGGCGGCCCGCAATGGCGCGACGGGCGGCCCGAAATGAAGAAAGGGAAAGGTGACGCATGTCTTTAAAGAAGAAAATCCCTCTGTATTTCTTTCTGATTTTGCTGGCGGTGACGCTGCTGGGCGGCTTTCTGCGGTCCGCGTACCTGCACGTGGACGAGCTGATGGGCGGCGGCGACTATTCGGTGCTTCTGGACCTCTCCGTGCTCGCGGAGCGCGAGTCGTACATGGCCGGCGCGGCGGCGATCGCCAGCGTCGTGGTGCTGTGGCTGGCTTTCGCGAAGCCGTCCAGCAAGCGCGCGAAAAAGCTCATGGCGGGCAAGGCGAAGGAGATAGCCGGCGCGCTGGAAAACTCGCGCTTCATGGACACCAAGGAGTTTGATTTCAACTTCGCGGCGATTCGCTACGCCAAGCTCGCCGCGAGCAAAAAGGACGGCATCGCCGTGCGGGCGCTTTACAACCCCCGCAAGAGGGACATGGACGTAAACATCGCGCCGCCCATGCACGGCCTCATCATCGGCGCCACCGGCTCCGGCAAGACCACCACGTTCATCAACCCCGTCATCCAGATCCTGGGCGCCACGTCCGCCGGATCGTCCATCATATGCACGGATCCCAAGGGCGAGCTGTTCCAGACGCACAGCAAGTTTTTGGAGAGCAGGGGCTACCACTGCATGGTGCTGGATCTGCGCGAGCCCTACTCGTCTTTCCGCTGGAACCCGCTGGAGGACATGTACCAGCGCTACCAGACCTACATCCACTACGGCGACGACATATTCAAGCGCACGGGCCCCGTGCCCGACAGCGGGATTGAGCTCGCGGATCCGCGGGAGAAGTACGGGAGCGAGTGGTACGAGTTTGGCGGCAAGGCATACGCGGACGCCAAAAAGCTCATGGACTTCATCAGGGTGAACCGCCAGCGCGCGTATGACGAGGTCTACGAGGATCTGAACGACCTGATCGGCGTCATCTGCCCGATCGAGTCCCAGGACGATCCCGTGTGGGAGAAGGGCGCGCGCTCCATCATCATGGCGGTGGCGCTCGCCATGCTCGAAGACTGCGAAACGCCGGAGCTGGGCATGGCGAGGGAGAAGTACTGCTTCTACAACATCAACAAGGCCGTCGGCAACTCCGAGAACGAGTTTGCCGCGCTGAAGGACTACTTCAAGGGGCGCCCGGCGCTGTCCAAGGCCGCGAACATGTCCAAGCAGGTGCTCTCGTCGGCCGACAACACGCTGCAGTCCTACATGTCCATCGCCTACGACAAGCTCGCCATGTTCAACGACGAGGGGATCTGCTCCCTGACCTCCGCGACGGACATCGACCCGACGGTCTTCGCCGACCGGCCCACGGCGCTGTTCCTGAAGATACCGGACGAGAAGGACACGCGCCACGCGCTGGCCGGCGTGTTCGTGCTCAGCATGTACAAGGCGCTCATCAAGATCGCCTCGCAGCGCGAGGATCTGAGCCTGCCGCGCAACGTCTACTTCCTGCTGGACGAGTTCGGCAACATGCCCAAGATCGACAAGTTCGACAAGATGATCACGGTCGGCCGCAGCCGCAAGATCTGGTTCCAGATGGTCGTGCAGTCCTACGCGCAGCTCAACAACGTCTACGGCGACAAGGTCGCGGACATCATCAAGTCCAACTGCGGCATCAAGCTGTTCATCGGCAGCAACGACATCGACACGTGCAAGGAGTTCTCGGAGCTGTGCGGCAACATGACGGTGTCCACGAACAGCGTGTCCTCGGCCCTGAACGACAAGAGCGGGGACTACAACGTGTCGAGCCAGCTGCAGACGCGCCCGCTCATATACCCCTCCGAGCTGCAGCGCCTCAACAACAAGAAGGACTCCGGCAACGCCATCTTGGTCACGTTCGGCAACTACCCCGCAAAGACGAAGTACACCCCGAGCTACCAGTGCCCGCTGTACAGGACGGGCTGCATGGACATCTCCAGCCTTGGCTTCAATGCGTTTTACGGCGAGGAAGTGTTTTACGATCTGTATGCGCGCAATAATCTTGTTTTGGGCGGCGGCGAGGACGGCCAGAAGAGCGAAAGCGACGGCGGCGGCGCGGGCGGGATCTCGGATTCCGGCGCGGCCGTTCCGGCCGGCGTCGGCGCGAGGGAGGCGGTTGCGGGATGAATGGGATGAACGGGATGAATGGGATGAATGGGATGGAGACGAATAAGAGGATTTCGCTGGCGGGTTTGGCGCGAAGCTTGGGCGAAAAGGGCTGTCGCAGGGGCGGCGCCGGGCGCAGGAGCAGCGTCGGCCGTGAGGGCGGCGCCAGGCGCGAGGGCAGCGCCGGCCGTAGCGGTAGCGCCAGCCGCGAGGGCAGCGCCAGGCGCGAGGGCAGCGCCGGCCGCATGGGCGTTCCCGGCCTTGCGCTGATCGCCGCGGGGCTTTGCCTCGGCGCGGCGCTTGGCGCGGCGTTCGGCGGCGCGGGGGCAGAGGCCAAGGCCGAGGCGTGGGGCGAGGCGCGGCAGGCGCCGCCGCCCGCCATTGGCGCGATGGCCATAATCACGGACGCGGCGGGCGAGCCGCCGCA
This sequence comes from Clostridiales bacterium, assembly GCA_031263625.1. Lineage (GTDB taxonomy): Bacteria > Bacillota > Clostridia > WRLR01 > WRLR01 > JAISFK01. The sequence goes on along the minus strand of JAISFK010000028.1, from coordinate 13,056 downwards.
GCCGCTGGCCGCCACGGCCGAGCCGCAGCCGCCGGCCACGCCTGCGGTGCGCGGCACGCCCAGGCCCACGGCCCAGCCCGCGGCGTCGGCCGCGGTGCGCGGCACGGCACGGCCTGCGGCGACAGCGACGCCTGCGGTTGCGGCTGCGGCGATGGCAACGCCCGCGTCGCCCGCCACGCAGGCCACAGCCACAGCCATAGCCACAGCGACGGCGTCGCCGCGCAGAACGCTGAGGCCGACGGCCACGCCGGCATCGCGCAGGACGCCGCGCCCGACGCCGACGCCAACGCAGGCGCCGCTGCCGGAAGGGGAGCAGCCGGCCGGCGCGGATCAGACGCCGGCAACCCCGACGCCGGAGCCGACGCCGACGCCGCAGCCGACGCGCGAGGTCGCCATCACCGAGATATACAACGCTGAGCAGAATTTGTACGAGCAGAGATTCGACAGCAAGTTCTTTTACACGGACACCGGGAACGGCGGCATGGTCAGCAAGCCGGTGTATGTGGAGCTGCCGGCCGGGATCGACGCGACGATGGAGCGGGACGGCGTGGCCGCGCGCTTTGCCAACCGGACGCCCATTGAGCAGCCGGGGGCCTACGTGCTGCACCTCTCGTTCACGGACGCGGACGGGACGCTGGTCACGGGCCTGTTCCGGTTCCGCATCTCCGCTCCCTCGGCTTCCGCGTCGCCGGATTCGTCCGCGGGCGGCGGCCAAGCCGGCGGCAATTTGACAGGGGGCGGCCTGGGCGGCGGCATCGCGCTCGGCGGATCGGGGGGCGGCTACACCGACGCGGGCGGCTATCCTGCGGCGGGCGGCTACACCGACGCGGGCGCGGGCGGCGCCCCGCTGTCGCGCGAGGCGCAGATCATAGAGACGTACCACGCGGAGCAGGGGCTGTTCGAGCAGAATTTTGACAGCAAGTTTTTCTACACGGACATCGAAAACGGCGGCCTGACCGACTTGCCGGTATACTTTGAGTTGCCGGCCGGCATAGACGCGCGGATGGAGCGGGACGGCGTGGAGGAGCCATTTGACGGCGGCTCGCTCATCGAGGCGCCCGGCACCTATGTGTTCCATCTGTCTTTTGTGGATGACGCCGGGATGCCGGTCACGGGCCTGTTCCGGTTCCGGATCATGGACGGCGCCGCTCCCCCGGACGCTCAGGCGGGCGGCGGAGCGGCCGGCGCCGGCGCTGCTGACGGGACTGGCGGCGCCGCGATCGCCGGCGGCCGGGGCGGCGCTGGCTCCGCCGCCGCAGGGAGCGCGGACGGCCTGGGCGGCTTGGACGGGACGGGCGGCCTGGGCGATTTCGGCGGTGGGCTCGACGGGCTGGGAGGCCTGGACGGCGTGGGCAGCGTGGGCAGTCTGGAAGGGATGGACGCGCTGAGCGGCCTGGGCGGGCTCAGCGCGGACGAGATCGCGGGCACCGTGGTCACGCTCACGGGCAACGGGGTGTACACGGGCCTGAACGAGACTTACGACGCCGTCGCCGGCATGTTCGCGGAGACGGCGTCCAGCGGGCAGAGCTTTCTGTCCAGCATCCCGAACGGCGCCGTCGTGAGCTTCCCCGTGTCGTTCGTCCTGCCGGGCGAACTGGGCGTCGCGGCCTTCACGCGGGACGACGAGCCCTACTCGTACATCCCCGGCGCAACCATCGCGGAGGACGGCGCCTATTGCCTGAGCCTGAGCGTTAACGAGATCGCGAACGCGCTGGCGCCGGAGGCGCCGCCGCGCTTCACTTTCCGAATCGTCACGAAGCCCGTGGCGGACATCGACGTGTTCAACGCGCCGTGGGGCTTCAGCATCGCGGGCGCGGCCAAGGACGGCGAGGCATGGCCCAGCCTCGCTGGCTCGGCGCTGCTCGACTCGGACGGGCTGTACGAGTTCGTGATGTCCGACGACTACGGCGAGGCGGGCGATCTGGAGGTCTCCATCCAGCGCGACACGACGCCGCCCGCGTTCCGGCTGGTCGGCGTCGCCGCCGGCGTGTCCGACGCCCCCGAAGTCACGGTGGAGTACCTGTCGGAGGACGCGGAGTCCGTCGTCCTGACGAAGGACGGCGAGGCGGTCGCCTTCCAGATGGGCGGCGCCATTGCGGCGCCGGGGAATTACCGCCTCGCGGTCTACGACGGGGCGGGCAACTACGCCGCCGAGGAATTTACGGTGCCGTTCCGCCTCGACGCGGCATCCATTCTCGTGATCGTCGGAGTGGCGGCGCTTTTGGTCGCGCTGCTGATTTTTGTTTTGATGAGGGGCAGGCGGGATTCGCGGGTGCGCTAGGGCGGACAAGCCGGCGCGCAGGGGCAGGCGAACTGGCCGGCGCGGGCGGGCATTATACTCGCGTTCGTCGGTATATATCGGCAAAGGGGAGGGTTAGCGATGCACTTGGCATACCTAGGCTTTTTGGATGTTCTGAAGAACGTGCTCAATACCGTCTTCAACAGCGTGCTGAAGCCGGTACTCAAAACCGTGTTCATGGCCCTGTTCGATATTGTGTCGCAACTGTTGCAGCCGATACTTGCGGGCATATATTACCAGATTCTCATCGTATTTCTGAAGATTGTGGACTTCCTGAGCTATGTGGTGGACATCTTCGCCGGGGTGCGGACGGTCAGCGCCAAGGGAGTGGCGCCCGCCCCCCTGCTGGACATGTTTTTCAATCAAGATCCGATCTCGCGGGCCTTCGCGTACATCACTTTCTTTGCCGCGGGGCTGTCGGTGCTCTTTGCCGTCTACGGCGTGGCGAAATCCGTCGGCGACATGGCCCTGGACGGCAAAAACCCTGTCGGCGAGGTTCTGCGGCGGGCGCTGAAGTCGGCGCTTGCGTTTATGCTCGTTCCGCTCATGGTGCTGTTCATGCTGCGGCTCTCCGCGGTTTTGCTGGATCAGGTCGCGGAAACGTTGAGCGCCCAGACCGCCGGCCCGGCCTCGGCCTCCTACAAGACGCCGAAGCTCGGGGGGATCATATTTCTGTCGGGCACGATGAACGCGGCGCAGAACAGCGCATTCAACAGCGACCCTCACTTCTCGGACAAGATTCGCGAGCCATACATGACCGGCGAGCAGGACTACGGCAACCTGACGGCGGTGAAGAGCGACTTTGATCTCCTGAAGTACGACTACTTCACGAGCACATGCGCCGCCATTTTGGTCGCCATTATGCTGATCGGCTCGCTGTTCCTGTTTGTCCGGCGCATTTTTGAGCTGCTGCTCCTGTACCTCGTGTCGCCGATGTTCGTGGCGGCGATGCCGCTGGACGACGGCGGCATTTTCGCCAAATGGCGGGAGATGTTCATCGCCAAGATGTTCTCCGGCTTTGGCACCGTGATCGCGATGAAGCTGTTCTTTATGTTCGTGCCGATGCTGTTCAGCAATGACATCCAGCTCATCACGTCCGGCTTCTTCGCGAAGGAGGCCGATGCGATGCTGCGGCTGTTCATCATCATCGGCGGCGCATGGGCGGCGTGGCACGCGCAGACGACCCTCCTGCACCTGCTGAGCCCGGAGGCCGCGGCCGCCGCGCAGGAATCCCTCGGCATCGGCCTGCTGGTGGGAAACGCGGCGCTCTCAAAAGTCGGCGGGGCGTGGGCGGCCGGCAAGGGCGGCAATGATGGCAAGGATGGCAAGGATGGCAAGGACAGCGGGGGCGGCAAGGGCAGCGGAGGCTCGCCCGGCGGGGACGGCGGGGGCGGCAGGGGCGGCGCCGGGGACGGCGCGTTTGCTATCACCGTGAGAGGCGCGCCCGGCGGGCAGCTGTGACGGCGGGGCAACATTTATACTCGTGTATTACTGACTCGTGTTAATGGAAAATTCAAATGCTCGTCAGTGTAAATTCAAATGCTCGTCAGTATATGCGGCGGAGGTGACGCGATTTTGCATTTTGTTTTGCTTGGCATATTTGACTCCGTTTTCAACTGGGTGCTGAACAAAATCATCAGCCCCGTGTTTCAGGTTGTGGCCGGCTGGCTGAGCAGCGTCCTGGAATGGCTGTTCAGGAACGTTCTGTCGGACATCATCGAATTTGCCCTGGAAGAGGTGTTCCCCGATCTGTGGGAAATGCTCATGGAGCTGCTGTCGGACTTGCTGTTCGACGCCCTGAGCACTGTTTTCAAGCTGATCGAGGCCATTCAGAAGGGTTTTGACGTCCTGATCGGCCTTACGCCGGTGACCTACAAGCCGTCCGCCGCCGCCGCGATCACCGACCAGTCCCTGCTGGAGGTCATGCTCTCCCAGTCGTCGCTGAAGACCGCGTTTTTCGGGATCTCCATCGCGGCCGTGGCGCTGGCGTTTTTGGCCGCGATCTACGCGACGATCCGCTCCATGCTGGACTTTGACATGGAGAACAAGCGCCCAGTCGGGCAGGTGATGAAGTCGTTCTTCAAATCTGGCCTGACGTTTCTGCTGGTGCCCGTGCTCGTGTTTTTCATGGTGTATCTGTCCGGCATAGTGCTCAGGACTTTCGACCGCGCTTTGGGCGAGGGGCAGGGCTCGGTGGGGCGCACGATCTTCCTCGTGGTCACTTTGGACGCGGCGAAGAGCCCGCAAAACCCGACCTCGTTCACCGATCAGCTGCGCAAGCCGTACTGGGAGGAAGGAAAGGACTACACGAACGCGGATTTGGTGAAGGAGGATTTCGATCTGGTCAAGATAGACTATATCACGGCGTTTGCGGCAGCAGGGTTCGCCCTCATCATCATGGCGATGTGCATCGTTATTTTTGTGCAGCGGATTTTTGAGATTTTGATGCTCTATGTCGTGGCGCCGTTTTTTGTGGCGCCGATGCCGATCGACGACGGGGAGCGCTTCGGCAAATGGCGCGAGGCGTTTATCGGCAAGGTGTTCAGCGGGTTTGGCGCCGCCATCGGCATGCGCCTCTACCTTATGGTCCTGCCCATGGTGATGACGAGCGACTTCACGTTCTATTCGGGGGATAGCACGATGGACTATGTGATCAAGATGCTGTTCGCGCTGGGGGGCGCCTGGGCGGTCTACAAGTCCACATCCATGATATCGTCGCTGCTGAACGCGCAGGCCGCCCAGAGCGAGGCGGCGGCGGGCTTGGTGGGCGCCGGCGTTGTGATGGGGGGCGCCAGCATGGTGATGGGCGGCGCCTCCATGCTCAAAGGCGCTATCGCCGACAGGCTCAAGGGGATGGGCGGGGACAAGGACGGGAAGGACGGCGACGGCGACGGCGGGGGCGGCGGCAGAGGCGGCGGCAGAGGCGGCGGGGGAAGCAGAGGCGGCGGCGCGGAGGGCAACCAGCAGCGCTTTGCCGGCGGGCGCGCCGGGGCGAACAGCGTCGCGCTTGGCGTCGCCATCGGCCTCGCCATGGGCACCGGCAGGGACGTGCGCGTCGATGTGGCGCCGGGCTCGGCGGCGCGCGGCAGGGGGGCCGCCGGCGGCGGGGCGCCGGGCGGGCGCATGGCTGGCGGCGCCTACGGCGGCGTGCCGGGCGGCTCCATGCCGGGCAGGGCGGGCGCGCCGGGCCGCCAGCTCATGGGCGGCGCGGCAGGCGGCAGGCCGGGCGGCGGCGCCTCTTCAGGCGGGAGCGGGGCGGCTCGCGGCGGGGCGGCAGGCGGCGCTTCCGGCAGGGGAGCGGCGCCGGGCGGCGGCAGAGACGGTGCTGGCGATCCGCCACAAGTACCCGGTTATGGTTTTCCGCCACAAGAGCCCGGCTATCATCGCGCCGCGCCGGGAGGCGGCATAGACGGTGCGGGCGATGTGCCACAAGTACCCGGTTATGGCTTTCCGCCACAAGAGCCCGGCTATCATCGCACCGCGCCGGGAGGGGATGTGGACGAAGCGGGCGATCCGTCGCAAGCTTATGGTCATCCGACCCAAGTGCTCGCCTATACTGATGACGAGAATTTGGATTTACCATAAACGCGAGTCAGTAATACTCGTTTCATCTGTCCGGCCGCAAATTGCGGTCGGAATCCCAATCGAACACGAGTATATCATCGCGAGCCGCCGGACGCGGGCGAATAGGATGGAGGTTTTAAGTTTTATGAGAATCATCCCAAAGGACACGAAAGTCAAAATTGAGTTCTTCAAGGGGGTAGAGCTGGCGGACGTGCTGGTCGGCACGATAGGCGTCGCCATCGACATCGCGCTGTTCACGTCGAACATGCCATACAAGCTGGTGTTCCTGTGCGCGGTGACGGTCTTGTTTGGCGCGCTGATCCTGCCTTTTGAGGACAACGGCGACAAGGCGTATGTTTTTCTGTTTCACATGCTGACGAACGTTTCCCGCCGCAAGCTGTACCGGCAGGCGGGCGAGCCGCTGGCGACCGGCGCGCTTGCCGGCGCGGGGCCGGATGAATACGCGGCGCTGCCCGGCGGCGGCGAGTCCGGCGAATTTGCGCAGGGCAGCGAGCCGAGCGCGCCAGATGGCGGCGGCGAGCCGGGCGAATATGCGGCGCCGCGCGGAGACGGCGAATCTGCTGAATACGCGGGCGACGGCGCAGAGCCGGCCGAATCCGCGGGCGACGGCGGCGATCCGGCCGAGCCGCAGGGCGACGGCGAGTCGGGCGGGCTGAATGGCGCCGGCGAGCCGGGCGAATCCGCGCTGCGCGACGCCGACGCCGACGGCGCAGGCGAAGCTGTTGCGGACGGGACTGCGCCGGAAGCCGCCCCGGACGGGGGCGGCAAGGCCGGCAAGCGCGCCAAAAAGCCAAGAGCCGCCAAGGCCAAGCCCGAAAAGGCTGCGAAAGCCGCGAAAGCCGGGAAGGCATCGTCGGCCGCCAAGCCCGGCAAGGCGGCAAAATCCGGCAAAGCCGGGGCGGCGAGTAAATCTGGAGCAGCGGGCAAAGCCGGGGCGGCGGGCAAGCCTGGCAAATCCGGCAAGGCTGGCGCGGCCGGAGGGGCCAAGTCCGCGCCCGCGCCGGAGGTGGCGGACATCACGCCCTTCACGGGCATAAGCGGCGAGTACATCGAGTACGGCGGCCGCTACTACGGCGTCGTGCTCGAGATCCCGTCCATCGAGTTTCGCTTTCTGACGCTGAGCCGGCAAAACGGCATCATCGACCGCAACCTAGGCGCGGCCCTGCGCATGGTTTCGGAGGACGGCGCGGCGGCGATCGTGAAGATCGACCGGCCCATCATATACGACGCGTTTTTGGCGGCGGAGGAAGACAAGCTGGCCGAGATGGGCGACGCGCTGAGCAACGGGCTGATCGCCGAGGACGAGCACGCGACCAGGGCGGCCGTGATCTACGCCCGCATGGAGGAGATTGAGCGCACGAACACGGACAGCAAGATCTACCGCCCGTTCCACTACATCGTGTTCTTCGAGCCCACGAAGGAGAGGGCCATGGAGCGCGCCCAGAACGCGCTCGGCCTGATGGGCAATGCGGACATGGACTGCCGGATCCTGTCGGAGGGCGAGCTGGCGGTTTTCCTCAAATACAACTACACGGTGGACTTCGACGAGCGCGAGATAGCCCGGATCCCGAAAGAAGCCTACATGGACTGGATTCTGCCGAAGAAGATAGAGTTTGCCGGGCGCACCGTGAAATACGACGACCTGATCACCCACACGCTCCTGCTCACCGACTACCCGATGGAGGTGCCGAACGCCTGGGGGCACCTGCTGTTCAACACCTTAAGCACGCGGGTCGTCATGAAGATGAAGCCGGTGGACCGCTACAAGTCCGTGCGCCGCATCGACCGGGCGATCGACGAGCTGCGCACGCGCGAGAACGCCACGGGCAAGACCAGCCGGCGGCTCGAGCTCTCGTCGCACATCGACACGCTCTCGGAGCTGCTCGTCCTGTTGCAGGGCGACAACGAGAAGCTATTTGACGTCAACGTGTTCGTGACCATCTACGACTACCCGCAGACGCGGGCGCTGCGGGAGCTGGCGGCGGGGCGAAAGGCGACGCTGCCGGGCCTGCAGCTCAAGCAGAACGTCCGGCGGCAGCTCGCGGAGCAGGGCTTCAAGACGACAGACCTGTTCCTGCGGCAGTTTCACGCCTACGCCTCCGCCCACATTTCGGCATACGACGCCTTCGCGGGCAAGAGCCGCAGCATCCACTCCGGCTCCATCGCGGCGGTCTTCCCGTTCGTGTACAAGGCGCTGAGCGACGAGGGCGGCATCAGGGTGGGCAGCAACGGGGCCGTGCCAGTGTTCATCAACTTCTTCCGGCGCGACCGGCTGCGCGTCAACTCCAACCTCGTCATCATCGGCAAGTCCGGCAGCGGCAAGTCCTTTGCCACAAAGACGCTGCTGACGAACCTGGCGGCGGAGGACAGCAAGGTGTTCATCCTGGACCCGGAAAACGAGTACGGGGTGCTGGCGGAAAACCTGCGCGGCAAGGTGATCGACGTGGGCAACGCGACGCAGGGGCGCCTGAACCCGTTCCACATCATCACGACCGCCGAGGACGACGAGGACACGCCGGACGGTGAGATCTCCAAGGGCGGCAACGTGAGCTTCACCACGCACTTGCAGTTTCTGGAGGAATTTTTCCGCCAGATACTGCCCGGCATAGAGCCGGACGCCATAGAGTACCTGAACAACCTGCTCGTGCGCCTGTACGAGGACAGGAACATCGACCGGGACACGGATCTCTCGAAGCTCGCGCCTGCGGACTACCCCACGTTCGACGATCTCTACGACAAGATCCTCAGCGAGTACCAGATGGTCACGGGCGGGTATTCCAAGGCGAACTTGCAGGTGCTGCTCAACTTCATATCGAAATTCTCCACGGGCGGGCGCAACTCCGCGCTGTGGAACGGGGAGGCCACGATATCCACGAACGAGAACTTCATCGTGTTCAACTTCCAGTCGCTGCTGGCGAACAAGAACAACACGGTGGCGAACGCGCAGATGCTGCTCGTGCTGAAGTGGCTCGACAACGAGATCATCAAGAACCGGGACTACAACACGGCCTTCGGCGCCAACCGCAAGATCGTGATCGCCATCGACGAGGCCCACGTGTTCATCGACGAGAAATTCCCGATAGCGCTGGACTTTATGTTCCAGCTGGCGAAGCGCATCCGCAAGTACAACGGCATGCAGATCGTCATCACGCAGAACGTGAAGGACTTTGTCGGCACGGAGGAGATAGCGAGGAAGTCCACCGCCATCATCAACGCCTGCCAGTACTCCTTCATCTTCGCGCTCGCGCCCAACGACATGAGCGATCTGGTCACTCTGTACGAAAAGGCCGGGGCGATCAACCCGAACGAGCAGGAGGAAATCGTCAACAACGGGCGGGGGCAGGCCTTTGTGGTCACGTCCCCCTCCGACCGCACGAGCATAGAGGTCACGGCGACCCAGCAGGTGCAGCGGCTCTTTGAGCGGAAGGGAGCGTGAGCGGAACATGAAAAACGGGAATATCGGGAATATTGGGAATATTGGGAAGCGGCCCCTGACGCCGGCCCTCGCAGCCTGTCTCGCGCTGCTGCTGTCGCTGGTGTTGTTGCCGCTGGCGCTGGCGGGTTGCGGCGCCAGCCAGCCCGGAGTGCTGGATCAGATTCTGGCGGCGGGCAGCCTCGCGGTGATCGTGCCGGAGAACGCCGGGGAATACGCCCGCCTCGGCAGCGACGGCGTGACGTGGGAGGGCTCGGAGATCGAGCTGGCGCGGGCCGTCGCGGATCGCATCGGCGTCGCGCTGTCCGTGCGGGCCGTCCCCAAGGGCCAGTTGCTGGCAGAGATATCCAATGGCGCGGCGCAGATGGCGATCGGCAGGATCGCCTTCAACGACAGCCTGCCCCGCAACTATGCCGTGTCCGCGCCATACGCGGACGGCAGGCTCTACGCCGTGGCCCCGAGGGGCGCTTTATTCCCGACGGCCGGCTCCTTGCAGGGCCGGAAGGTGGGAGTCACGGATCAGCTGTCGGAGAACGCGCTGATCGCCGTGAATCGGGTCGAGGGCATAACCATAGACACCTACCCGGACGCGCAGCTCGTGGAGGGCGCCCTGGTCGGCGGGCTGGCGGCGGCGTATCTGTGCTATGGGGATCAGGCATTCGCGCTGGCGGGCTCGGAGGCTTTGCAGGCGCAGAACATCGCCCTCGGCGAGCTGGACGAGTCCTACGTGATCGTCTGCCCCAGGGGCGCGGGCGCCCTGCTGGCGCCGATCAACGAGGCAATCGCGGCCCGATAAACTATGCAATGCCAGCATCCGGGCCGGGCGGGGCGCGCGCATCCCGTCCCGGCGCGGCGGCTGTTTACATAAAAGCTAGGAAACAAATACACTATTTTAACCAAGAAAGGGACTCTCATGAAAATTTTACCAGTGTTGGCAACAAACCCCTTTGAAACCATGGCGCAGCCGATCACCAGCTTGCTGAACATGGTTCTCCCGCCGGCGCTATTGCTCGTCGGCGCCATCGGAGCAATATTCTGCATCTTTCTGGGCGTGAAGTTCGCGAAGGCGGAGGAGCCGCAGGAGCGCGAGAAAGCGAAGAACGCGCTTAAAAACGCGATTATCGGCTTCGTGCTCATTTTTGTCCTGCTCGTGGTCCTGCGCGTTGGGCTGCAGGCCATGACGAATTGGATGACTACAGCGGGCGCGGGTACGGGCACCTAAGAGGCCGAGCTGCCCCGCGCGGCGGGCGCGGCTCGCCGCGCGGGGCAATGCGGGCGATGGCATCAAAAGCGCTTAGGGGGGACTTGTTATGCGCAAAAAGACAGCAAAGGGAAAGGCGGCGATGGGAAAGACAGCCGCCCTGGCGCTCGCCATGGCGCTTGCGGCGGGCCCGCTCTCCGGGTGCAACTCCCTGTTCTCGGCATGGGACGTCCGGGAATACGACAAACCGCCGGTCGGCACGTCGATCCCGTCAATGGGCGGCATGGACGCCGCTTTCGACGAAGACGACGAGATGAAGTACGAGAGCGGCCTGCCCGCCGCCTTCGCGCTCGACCCCGGCTGCGTAGAGCAGATTTCTTTTGAATGCATTGACTACGACGAGAGCAGGGGCGCGTTCGTGTATCTCTACCAGTACACGTATGCCGACAGCGCGTACTTGCGGGCGAAGCAGGCCTACGACGCGCTCTCCGAGGCGGCGCGGGCGGATCTGGAGCCGCCAAAGAGCGCCTGGCTGCTCACAGTGCTGGCCTCCCATCGCTACGCGACGGGGCAGACGACGGAATTTTTCCGGGCGCTGACGACCCCCGCGCCGATAGACGTGACGGCATTTGCCGGGAAGCCGCCGGATCTGGACAGGTACACCCTGTATTTTGACAAAAAAATGCGCGTTTTCACTAAAGACGGGCAGACCGAGCTGACGGTGGACTTTGCTTCGGCCTACGAGCAGCTGGCGGGCGCGACGAGCGGCTACCCGGTGCGCGACGTGGTGGGCGCGGAGGCGCTGAACGAGGGCCGGCGCCTGGTCGTGCCCTTGGTCATGTCGCAGCATTTCAACCCGGACGCGAAGGTCCAGCCCGACGAGCGGGCCGGCAACATGTCCTGCGAGGTCGTCCGGCTCAGCGAGCGGCCGGCGGGCTACGGGCTCGTGATGCGCTACGATCTGGCTGGCGGCGCGACCGCGTTTTCGGTGAAGCCCCGATATCGGCAGGGCGACGTCGTATTTTCCGTCGCCGAGAACGCGGCGGCGCTTTCAGTCCGCGCGGCGCCGTCGGGCCTGGGCGTGGAGGCGAGCCTGCCGGCTCTGGAGACAAAATACGCGGCGGGCGGCGCCCCGCACGAGATTGTTTCGTCGGGGGGGAACGCGCTGTACGGCAGCGTGGCCGCGCTGAGAAAAGTTTACAAGGTTGTCCGCATGCCGCGCCAGGACTACATGAACTCCCCATATTACGAACCGTCCGTATATTTGCGCGGCTTTGACGAGTACTTTCCGTATGTGGAGCCTCCTCCAGAGGAAGAACCAGAGCCGGAGCCAGAGCCTTCCGCCGATGAAGAAGCGGCGCTAGGGGAGCCTCCCGTCGCGGAAGAAGCGGCGCTGGGAGAGCCTCCCGTCGCGGGACTGCCGCTGGGAGAGCCTCCCGTCGCGGAAGCGGCGGAGGCGGCTCCCACAGGCGGCGAGGGCGGCGATGCTGAACCCCCGGCCGACGATGACGGCGACGACGACACGCCCGAGGGCCCCATCTACTACAGATACGAGAGATACGAGCCCGTGCCTGCATCGGAATTGTACATACCCGATTTTGCCGACACGCCGCTGTACTGGCAATGGGGCTATTTGCCCAGGCGGGGCTTTGAGCAAATCAACTTTGTGTGGTCGAAATTCAGCAACGCGTTCTTCGCGGATGTAGTCATCTTGTACACTGACCGCGATTATATCTACAGCTGCTTCGGGCAGGGCGAGCGGATAGACGTGCTGATCCCCAACGCCTATAAAATCAGCGCGACGGACACCGGGGACTGGCGCAGCCTGGACAAGAACTACATGGGCTGGCTGCGCACGGTCTGGATGGGCACGCGGCCCTATGAGGACGTGCGCGTGCTGGCGGGGTATGAGATTGAGATAAGCGCGGACTCCTACGCGCTGTGCTTCCAGACGGCGAGCAACCAGAACGCCCAGGAAAAGCCGCTCGCGGGGGGCTACACGCTCACGCAGGCAGGCGACGTCTTCACGCTGCGGGACTTGTCAAACAACGTCGCGGCGGCGGGCGTGACGGTCGCGGCGGCGAACGGCTTCGGCGAGCTCCAGTCGCCGGGGCGGGCGAGTTCAGGGACGCCCGGCTATGTGATCCTGTCCGTGCCGGATTCGGCGCAGGACTACGAGAGCCTCGACTCGCCGGAGGACGCGGTGAACAGCTTCAATATCCGCGGCTTCGGCGCCGGCGCGCTGCTGAATGTCCCCTTTCAGACATTCCACCTGTACGACAATCTGAACTCGAACGGGGACATCTACTCGCCAAAGAGCGTGCTGGCGCTTGGCGCCGGCGACTACCTGTTTTCCTCGCCCCAAAACGGCGCGCTGCGCTATTCCCAGGGCGGGAGCGGGGGCTATTCAGCCTCGCGGGTTCTGGCGGGGGCGGTCTACCGCTCCTGGCGCCTTGCCAACGGCAGCTTTGTCGCCGTAGGGTTTGAGCCGCCCCCGCAGGGAAAGAAGTACCACTACTATCTGTCGGACCTGCCCAG
>JAISFK010000025.1 GCA_031263625.1 Clostridiales bacterium | reverse complement strand
AGCCTCGCCGTTTCGACCTGGCGCGGCAGCGCGCCCCCCGCGACCGCGAGGGCGGCCGACACGCCGCACGCCTGCCCGGTTATGAAGCAGGCGGGCATCACGCGCACGGACGACTGCATGAGCCTGTCCGCGCTGATGCAGCGCCCCGCGACATAGGCGTTCTCCAGCCCCTTCGGCAGCAGCGCCCGCATGGGTATGCCGTAGGACTCGCCGCGCCCGTAGGCCATCGTGGTTATCTTGGAGTGGTACTCGCCATACGCCTCGTCACCCGGCGCCATGGCGTGGATGTCTATCGGGTACGAAAACCTGCCGATCTCGTCCGGGAAGCTCGCGCGGGCGGCGTAGTCCCCGCCCGTCATCACATAGTCGCCCGTCACGCGCCGCGACTCGCGCACGCCCAGGCACGCGCCGGTGGCTATGCAGCGCGCGTCCTTGAAGCCGCCGCCGAGGTACTGACGGTAGTAGCGCTTGTACTCGCCGATTATCCGCCTGCCCGTCAGCATGGCCTCGGTCAGCGACGCCTCGCTCGTCGCGTCCACGTTGAAGCAGTGCCCGATGTTCCCGCCGCCGAGCGAGTCGGCGAGCTTCCACATGCCGGGCAGGTGCCTGTCCTCCTGCGTGAACACGCCGTCCGCGAACGCCCGGTCCATCATCCTGTTCTGCGGCTCGCGCCCGACGCCGCCCCAGTCGATCCCGTGCCATGTGCTGCACAGCGTCGCCGGCATCGCCACGCCGCGCTCGTCGCCCATCTCGAACGGCGCGCCGGCCCACGCGCACAGGTCGCCGTCGCCGGTGGCGTCGATGAATATGTCCGCATCGACGGCGAAAAGCCCGCTCTTGGACGCGAAATAGGCCCGCCGGACGAAGCCTCCCGATGCCTCGACGTCCACGAGCTGCGTGAAGAACGAGAAGGCGAAGCCCGCGTCAGCGGCCATGCCGTCGTATATCTTCTTCAGCGTTTCCGGCAGTATGCTCAGCGTGCCGTACTCAAAGACGTTGCCCGCCTTCAGGCACTTGTCGAACACCTCTCTCCCTATGCCGCCGGCCAGAAAGTCCACGCCGTTGTCGAACGGCATGAACGCGGGCACGAGCGCGTTCGTGGCGGCGCCGCCGAAGCAGCCCTGGGCCTCCGCCAGGTACACGTCCGCGCCGCGGCGCGCCGCCGACACCGCGGCGGCGATCCCAGCAGGCCCGCCGCCCACGACGCAGACGGCCGGCCTACGCCGCACCTCGACCTTCTTGGAGTACACCGCGTAATCCATGGATACGCTCCCATCCCCCGCAATATTATTTTTCAATCCGCGCCGCTATGCGCCGCTATGCGCCGCTTATATCTTCATGGACTTCAGCTGGTCGGCCAGCGCGGAGTTGAGCCCGCTGGACGAGCGGGCCGCGCTGCTCTGGGCGGCCATGTAGCGCTCGACCTCGACCTTGCCCACCTGGGACGCCCTGCGCGCCTCGAAGTCGGACAGCCTCTCGCGGTAGCCGCACGCGCAGAAAAACGACTTCTGCTCGCCCTCGCCCCTGATGCTGAGCTTTTTGTGGCAATTCGGGCAGCGCGCGTTCGACACGATCGCGACGCTCTTGCGGTAGCCGCACTCCCGGTCGGCGCACACGAGCATCTCGCCCTTCTTCCCGTTGACGGCGAGCAGGAACTTGCCGCACTCCGGGCAGCGCTCGCGCGTCATGTTCTCGTGCCTGTACGTGCCGGGCGACGCTATCACGGCGGAGACGAGCTTCGCCGCGTAGGCGCGGATGTCCCTCATGAAGTCCGCGCTGCCCGCCCTGCCCTTCGCGATCTGCTCGAGCTGCCGCTCCCACCGGGCCGTGAGCTCCGCCGAGCGCAGGTCGCCGGGCACGAGCCCCGCGAGCTGGATCCCCTTTCGCGTCGGGAGGATCTCCTTGCCGCTCCGGCCGCCCCGCTCGACGTAAAACGCGTCGAACAGCTTCTCGATGATGTCCGCTCGCGTCGCCGGGGTGCCGATGCCGCTGGCGCTCTCGATGATCTGGGACAGCTCCCTGTCGCCGATGAGCTTGCCCGGATGCTCCATCGCCGTCAGCAGCGTGGCCTCCGTGTATCTGGCGGGCGGCTTCGTCTTGCCCGCGACGACGCTCACGGAGCGCGAGGCGAGGCGGTCGCCGCTTTTTATGGGCGGCAGCGCCTGCCCTCCGCCGGCGGCGCCCCTGCTTTCGCTGCCGTCGGCGCCGTCCCCGCCGCTCTCGTCTTCGTCGTCGTCGGCGTACAGTGCGCGCGCGGCCGCGCCGGCGCCCGCGGATCCGCCCGCGCCCGCTCCGCCGCGGCCTCCGTAGCCGGCGCCCGCTCCGGCGCCCCTGCCGCCTGCCGCGCCGGCGCCGCCCGACGCCGCGCCCCCGCCGGCTCTGCCAGTTCTCCCGTTTGCGCCAGCCGCGCCACCCGATCCCGCGCCCCCCGATCCCGCGCCAGCCGCGCCGCCCCCGGCAGCGCCCCCGGCTATGCCGACGCTCCCGGCCGGCCCGGCGTATATCTCGCGCCAGCCCTGCGCCAGCACGACCCTGCCCTTCGCCGCCGCCCGCTCGCCCCCAATGTCCGCCGTCACCTCGGTCTCCTCGTATTCAAACGGCGGGCTCAGGATCGCGAGAAAGCGCTTGACCACGAGGTCGAACACGCGCTTCTCGTCGTTGTCCAGCTTCCCCATGTCAAAAAACTGCTCCGTGGGCAAAATGGCGTGGTGGTCCGTCACCTTGGCGTCGTCCACGAGCCGGTTCGTCGCCCTGGCGCCGCCGCGCAGCAGCCCAGACGCCGCGCGCGCGTATGAGCCCTTGCAGACGTTCTTCAGCCGCTCCTGCAGCGTGGCCGCGACGTCCCGCGTGATATGGCGCGAGTCCGTGCGCGGGTACGTGACCAGCTTGTGCGTCTCGTAGAGGGCCTGGAGCACGGACAGCGTCTTCTTGGCGGAGAACGCGAACAGCCTGTTCGCGTCGCGCTGCAGCTCCGTGAGATCGTATGCCAGGGGCGGCGGCTCTATCCTGCGCTGCTTGCGGACGGCCGTCACCGCTATGGGCTTCCCGGCCATCCTGGCCGCGATCGCCTCCGCCTCCGCCTTGCCGCCGATGCGCGCGCCGCCCGTCTTCCTGTCGCGCCACGTCAGGAAGAAGCCCGGCGCCTCGACGGCGATCCGGTAGTAGTCCTGCGGCGCGAACTGCCTGATCTCCTCCTCGCGCCGCACGATCATGGACAGCGTCGGCGTCTGGACGCGGCCGGCGGACAGCTGCGCGTTGTGCTTGCACGCCAGCGCGCGCGTGACGTTCAGCCCGACGAGCCAGTCCGCCTCCGCGCGGCAGGCGGCCGAGCGGAAAAGGCTGTCGTACTGCGACGCGGGCTTGAGCGCGCGGAAGCCGTCCAGTATGGCCCTGTCCGTCTGCGACGATATCCAGAGCCGCCTCGCGGCCTTGCGGAAGCCCGCCTTCTGCATGATCCAGCGCGCCACGAGCTCGCCCTCGCGCCCGGCGTCCGTGGCTATTATGAGCTCGGACACGTCGCCCCTGGCCATGAGGGCCCTGACCGCGCCGAACTGCTTCGCGGTCTTGCCTATGACCACGAGCTCCATCCTGTCCGGCAGCATGGGCAGCGACTCCAGCCGCCACTCCTTGTACTGGCTGCCGTAGGCCTCCGGCTCCGCGAGCGTGACCAGGTGCCCCAGCGCCCACGTGACGATGTACTGCGGCCCCTCGATATACCCGTCGTGGCTCTGGCGCGAGCCGAGCACGCGGGCAATCTCGCGCGCCACGGACGGCTTTTCCGCGAGAACCAGCTGTTTCGGCATGTCTATTGGCCGCTCCTTTCCGCTTTCAAGATTCAAGTTTCAAGGTTATGCTTTTATACTCGTGTTAATATCAGAACGTGGTCCTGTCCGGGTCGGACGCCGTGCCCGCGCACCCCGTCAGGCCCGCCAGATACTCCACGTCGCCGTCGCTCAGCTCGAAATCGAACACGCCGGCGTTTTCGGCGATCCTGTCGGCATGGACGGACTTGGGGAGCGGCAGGTAGCCGCGCTGCAGGCTCCAGCGTATGCACACCTGGGCGACGGTCTTGCCGTATTTCTCCGCGAGCGCCTTGACCTTCGGCACCTTGAATATCTCGCCGACGCCGAGCGGGCTGTACGCCTCCAGCAGGATGCCCTTCTCGCGGCAATAGCCCACGACCGCGTCCTGCGTGTCGCCGGGGCACAGCCTGATCTGGTTGGCCATGGGCGCGACGCTCGCCGTCTTGTACAGCTCGTCGAGGTGGCGCTGCCGGAAGTTGCTCACGCCTATCGCGCGGACGCGCCCGGCCCTGTAAAGCTCCTCGAACGCCTTCCACGTGCCCGCGTTGGCCTCCTGCCACCTGTCGCGGAATTTGATCGGGTTCGGCCAGTGGATGAGGTACAGGTCGAGATAGTCCAGCCCCAGCCTTTTCATGCTGGCCTCAAAGGCGCGCAGCGTGTTTTCGTAGCCGTGCTCGTCGTTCCAGAGCTTCGTCGTGACGAACAGCTCCGAGCGCGCGACGCCGCTCTCCCTTATGCCCTTGCCGACGCCGTCCTCGTTGCCGTATATCGCGGCCGTGTCGATGTGGCGGTATCCCGCCCCGATCGCCGCCTTCACCGACGAAACCGCGACCGAGCCGTCCGGCGTCTGCCAGGTGCCGAAGCCGACGCACGGTATCTTCACGCCGTTCGCCAGAACGTAAGTGTCCACGAGTGATTTCATAATGATGTCCATCCCTTCCAAAATGTTTTGGGGCAATCCCCGCGCAAACGCGCGCATCGGCGGCGCGAAAGCGGGCTCTCGCGCCGCGCGCGGGTCCGCCGCGGTCCCGCGCCGCATCCGGCCGCCATGCGATGGCAGCCGCCCGCTTGGGGCCACTCGCCCACGCCCGCCCGCAAGCGATTGCCAGCTGGCGCCCGCCCGCGACCGGCAGCCGGCTGGCCGCCGCCCGCGCGCCGCCCGCGCGGCCCTTAATCCCATGATACCCCTTTGCGCGCCAAACATCAAGTGCCGCAGATGTCGTCAAAAAGCCCAGCGCGCTCCCCAGCGCGATCCTGCGCGCGATCCCCAGCGCGATTCCACGCCCAGGCCCGCGCGAACGAATGCCAGCAAAACGAGGAAATTAACCGTTTCCATCCCTAATTGCAGCTTTTTTCTCCTCTGCAGCTTTCCCCCCATTTTCCTCATTACCGCCATATCACCGCAATTTGCGACTTCAACAAATCCGTGCTTTCTATACATCTCGGCGGGTCCCATAAAGTCGTCTGCAATGTTGGCAAATTCCTTTTTCGGATAGGCCTCCACATAGTCAAATCCGTCTTCAGCGGCATCATCGCATACACGTTGCAACAGTCGCGTTGCAAGGCCTTTTCTTTGCATATCGGGAGCAATGACAAAGCAGAATACGCTTTTCACATTGTCAGCAGGGGTGGCATCGACTGATTGCATAAAATGTTCCCAACTATATGAGCGCAGACAGTCCGATTTTGCATTGGCGTTGCACCAGCCTACGATGTTTCCCCCGCAATATGCCAAATAGCCTTGAATATAACCCTCTTTGACATATCGCTTGGCTATTTCGCGCCGCCCGCTCGCCGTCGAGCCATCCTCCTTTATTTCCGCATTATGGTCGGCAGAAGCCCAACACACGCAGTAGCATTTGTGTTCCGCAATATCATCCCAATGCGGCGTCATGTCAAAAAAGCGGACGTAATCTTCCGCAAGATCGGGTGTCAGTTTAATGATTTCGATGTTCATTTTGAAAAATCTCCAATCTCGCCGAGGCGTTCCCCGATGGTAAAATAGTTATACTCGTGTTCGATTGGGATTCCGACCGCAATTTGCGGTCGGACAGAGGAAACGAGTATTACTGACTCGCGTTAATGGAAAATTCAAATGCTCGTCAGTATATATAGTTATAAAGAATCAACGCAAAACGCGCGCCAAGGCTACTGCCCTGGCGCGCGCTTTGCCGGCCGCATGGGCCCTGCGCAGGCGGCCGCACCGCATCGCCCTCGCATCTGCGCCGCGCCGCATGGGCGGGCGGTCACGCCAGGCGGCGCCCCGCCCCGCAGAGCGCGATGCGCGCGCCCGATTCAGCGCCTAAGCGCCGCCCGGGGCGCCGCATCTCCCCGCGCGGCGCGGGCGCTCCGCCCGGACTGCCGCCTCTCCCGAGCCGCCGCCAGCCCTAGAGCTCCACTGTTTTCTCCACGCCCTGCGCGCCGTAAAATGCCGCCTTGGCGCCCGCGAGATAGAACAGCTCGAACACCGGATTGTCCG
>JAISFK010000018.1 GCA_031263625.1 Clostridiales bacterium | reverse complement strand
TTTCCTCCACTTCCGCCGCTAATTGAGTGAAGAATTTTCTCGCGTTCCGCCCTTTCTTTTCGCCTTTGATGATTTGCGCGAACCCCTGAACGGAGCTCTCCAAGTTGCGCGCAAAGAGCAGTTCGGCATATGAGTGTCCTCGCATTTCCTGCGTAGCTCGCACCGGTTTATATCTAGTCTCCATCGTTGTGATTCCTTTCAGTTGTTGCTTACATTATATGCCCTTTTCCATTATACACCCGCCGCGCAACGGGTTCAACGGGAATCCGGCATGCGTCAGCGGAAACGGCCCGGTCTATTTACGGTCTATTTTTAAGGATTTGCACACTCGCCCACATCAACTCACGTCATGGTGGAAATATAATTGGCGGGAACTACGGAAAATTAGGGCGGGAATTACGCTGCCCCGCCCGTTATGAACAAAATAGTTGTTGATTGACATTATCGATATTGGGAATATAGTATTTAGTTACTGTTAGTCAAGAGGAAACAGACATGACCAGGAGAGAGCTAATTGACCATTGCCTCACGTACCCCGCGGCGTTTGAAGACTGCCCCTTCGACGACGAATGGACGCTCATGCGCTACGGCGCCAACAGAAAAGCATTCGCCTGCGTATTCAGGAGCGGCGGCAGGGACTTCGTGAGCCTGAGATGCGACCCGGACAAATCATATTTTTTGCGCATACTGTTCCGCGACGTGCAGCCGGCGCCCAACATTGACGAAAGGCTCTGGAACACCGTTTCGCTTGGGGGCGACGTGCCCGACGCGGACTTGCTGGAAATGGTCGCGCACAGCTTCGCGATCATCAAGCCGAAAAACGGGCGCACGAGGAAAAAAAGCGCGCTGAGGGCCGCTCAGCCGGTAAACGTCGGCCCGCTGTCGCCGTAGAAGACGGCTTCCAGGCACAGCCCCTGCGGCGGCGCGGTTTTGCCGGCCGCCTTTCTTTCGCGGCCGCGCAGTATTTCTTCGACGGCCTCCGCGCCGATCCTCCCAAGCCCCACGTAGACGAGCGTGCCCGCAATAATGCGCACCATGTTGTACAAAAAGCCGTCGCCGCTGACGCGCAGCTCGACGATGTCCCCGGCGTCCCCGGCGTCCTTGGCGTTCTTGGCGTTCTTGGCGCCCCAGGCGTCCACGGCGCCCCCGCCGGCCCCTGCGTCATTGGCGGTCTTGGCATCCTCGCCGGCGCCAGCACAGCCGGCCCCGCCATTTCCGTTGTCCCCGCCGCGCTCGACCGACAGCTCCCACACCGTCCTCACGGTGGAGCTTACGGGGCTGCCGCTCGACATGAACGCCGCGAAGTCCCTTTTGCCGACAATATGCGCGGCGGCCGCCCTCATGGCGCCGACGTCCAGCGCCATTGGCACGTGCCACGCCCTGTCCCTGAGCAGCGCCGACGGAAAGCGCCTGTTCAGGATCCGGTAGCTGTACGCCTTGCCCCTGGCGCTGAAGCGGGAGTGGAACTCCGGCGGCGCCTCGGCCGATCCGGCGCAGCATATGCCCTCCGGCAGCAGCGTGTTCAGCGCGTAGGCGTACTTTTCCGCAGGTATCGCGGACTCCGTGCAGAAATTCGCCACCTGGCCGCGCGCGTGAACCCCGGCGTCCGTGCGGCTCGCGCCGGACAGCCTCACGTGCGCCGCGCCGTCCAGGCGGCACAGCGCGGCGGCCACGGCGTCCTGAACCGCCGGAGCGTTGGTCTGGCTCTGCCAGCCGTGGTAAAGCGAGCCGTCGTACTCAAGCAACAGAGCTATGTTGCGCGGCGCGACGCCTCCCGCCAGCGCGGTTTGCGGCGCAGGGCTATGCGGCGCGACAGTCCCCGCCGCCGCGCTTTGCAACGCGATGCTTTGCGGCATAGCAGCACCCGTTGCCGCGCTTTGCCGCTCGGCGCCCAGCTGCGCGATGTTGCGCGCTGGCATCACGCCCCCCACCATGCGCGCCCCAGCTTCAGCAGCGCGAACAGCGCGGCGCACAGCCCGAACGCGGCGAACGCCATGGCGTCCAGCCGCGTCATCCTCAGCTCCCTCATGCGCGTCCTCCCCTCGTCGCCCCTGTAGCAGCGCGCCTCCATCGCGTTCGCCAGCTCGTCCGCCCGCCGGAACGCGCTCACGAACAGCGGTATGATTATCGGGATGAACGAGCGCGCCCTGTCCAGCAGCTTGCCCTCGTTGAAGTCCGCGCCCCTGGACGCCTGGGCCTTGATGATCTTGTCCGCCTCCTCCATCAGCGTGGGGATGAAGCGCAGCGCGATGGTCATCATCATGGCCAGCTCGTGCACGGGCACGCGCAGGCGCTTCAGCGGCTTCAGCAGCCGCTCGACGCCGTCCGTCAGCAGGATCGGCGTCGTCGTGAATATCATCATGGCCGAGCCGCCGATCAAAATGAGCGAGATCCTGGCGGACATCATGAGCGCCAGCGCGCAGCCCTCGTATGTGGGCGCTATGACCCACAGCCGAAATATCGGCCGGCCCTTGGCGAAGAAGACGTTGATGGCGCCCGCGAACACGATGAGCGGGATGATCGGCTTGACGGAGCGCAGCACCATCGACGCCGGAACCCCGGAGGCCGCGACGGCGCAGGCGGCGAAGGCCGCGAGCAGCGCGAATTCGAGCGGCGAGCCCGCCGCCAGCACGACGGCCATGTATGACAGCGACACAATGATCTTGGTCCTCGGGTCGATCCTGTGTACGAGTGAGTTGCCGGGGAAATACTGCCCCAGCGAGATATTCTGGTTCAACCCGCCCCCGCGCCCCCTTTCGCCGACGCTTGCGCCGATGCCGACGCTTGCGCCGATGCTGGCGCTTCCGACGCTGGCGCCGATGCTGGCGCCACCACCGCTGCCGATGCCACCGACGCCCTCGCCAACGCTTGCGCCGTTACCGCCGACGCCATCGGCGCCCTCGCTGGCACCCTCGCCAGCGCCGGCGCGAGCCATTTTTCGAGCTCGGCCGCCGCCTGCCCGACCGTCAGGATCCCGTCGTCTATGCCCGGCAGCAGGCTTTTCAGCGCGCGGATGAAATACAGCACGTCCGGCGGCCGCAGCCCCATCCCCTCCAGCTCGTCTATGCGCCTGAACACCGATCGCGGCGCGCCGTCCATCGCTATGCGGCCGTCCGACATGACGATCACGCGCTCGGCGTACCTCGCCACGTCCTCCATGTTGTGCGAAACCAGAATGACGGAGACGCCGAAGTCCCTGTGGAGCTTGGAGACGTAGGCGAATATCTCCTCCCTGCCCGCCGGGTCCAGCCCGGAGCCGGGCTCGTCCATCACGAGGAACTTGGGCTCCATCACGAATATCCCGGCGATCGCGGCGCGGCGCTTCTGACCGCCGGACAGCTCGAACGGCGACTTCTGCAGCATGGCGCCCGAAATGCCGACGGCGCCCGCCGCCTTCCGCACGCGCCTGTCCAGCTCGGCCCCGTCCAGTCCGAGCTTCGATATGCCATACGCGATGTCCTTGTACACCGTCTCCTCGAAAAGCTGGTACTCCGGAAACTGGAACACGACGCCGACCTTGCGGCGCAGCTCCTTCAGGCCGCT
The DNA here is from genome assembly GCA_031263625.1 of Clostridiales bacterium. Lineage (GTDB taxonomy): Bacteria > Bacillota > Clostridia > WRLR01 > WRLR01 > JAISFK01. The sequence goes on along the minus strand of JAISFK010000018.1, from coordinate 1,471 downwards.
GCCCGTCGCGCTCAGGCCGTCGATCGTCACCGAGCCCTCGTCCGGCTTCAGCAGCCCGTTGAAGTGCTGCACGAGCGTTGACTTGCCGGAGCCCGTCCTGCCGATTATGCCCACGAACTCGCCGTCCGCGATCTCAAGGCAGACGTCGCTCAGCGCTTCCTGCTCGAACGGCGTCCTGCGCATGTATTTATATGTCAGATTTTTCACGACTATCGGCATCGCTCGCCCCTTCTTCGGCGTCGCCCGCCGCCCCTTCAGCATCGCCCGCAGGCTCTTTGGCGCTGCCTCCCGCTGCGCTGGCGTCGCCCGCCGCCCCTTTGGCGCTGCCATCCGCTTCGCCATCGTCGCCCGCCGCCCTTTCGGCGTCGCCTCCCGCTTCGCCGCCATCCCCCGCCCCCTGTCCGGCAAAGCGGCTACCTATGGCGGCCTCCAGCTCGGCGACGGCCTCGCCGATGCCTATCACGCCGCGCGGCAGCGCGAACCCGCGCTCCCTGAGCGCCTCGAACACGTCCGTGACCTGCGGCACCTCAAGCCCGATCCGCTTTATGGCCGCGACGTCCGAGAATATCTCCCTGGGCGTCCCCTCCATGACGACCTTGCCGCCGTCCACGACGTACACCCTGTCGGCCTCGGCCACCTCGTCCATGTGGTGCGTTATGTGGATGACGGTTATGCCGTCCTTCGCGTTCAGCTCCCTGACGAGGCGCAGCACCTCGCGCCGGCCGTCCGGGTCCAGCATGGCCGTGGCCTCGTCCAGGATGATGCACTCTGGCTTCATGGCCAGTATCCCGGCGATGGCGACGCGCTGCTTCTGCCCGCCCGACAGCTGGTAGGGCGGCCTCTGCGAAAATTCGAGCACGGCGGTGGCCTCCATCGCGCCGCGAACGCGGCTGCGGATCTCCGGCGGCGGGACGCCCAGGTTCTCGACGCCAAACGCCACGTCCTCCTCGACCGTCGTGCCGACGATCTGGTTGTCCGGGTTCTGGAACACCATGCCGGACGTGCGCCGGACCTCCCACACATAGTCCGCGTCCGTCGTCGGCCTGCCCTTGATCAGCACGGCGCCGCCCGTCGGCAGCAGGAGCGCGTTCAGCAGCTTCGCGATGGTGGACTTGCCGGAGCCGTTCCTGCCGAGCAGCACGACGAACTCGCCCTTGCGCACGCTCAGGCAAACGCCGTCCACGGCGTTGTCGCGCTCCAGCGCGCCCCCCGGCGCCGGCTCGCTCCCCCGCTCGCGCTCCGGCCCGATCCTGCGCTCCTGCCCATTCTCGCGCCCCCGCTCGCTTTCACGCCCCTGCTCAAGCTTGCGCCCCCGCTCGCTTTCCGGCGCGCCCTTTGGCCCCTTCTCGCGGTCAGGCTCGAAATCCTGCTCGTAGTCCTGCCAGTATGAAAATGTGACGTCCTCCAGATCTATCAGGCGCTCGTCCGGCAATCAAAAACCTCCAATTCGCCAAAGCCTCCCAATTCGCCA
>JAISFK010000474.1 GCA_031263625.1 Clostridiales bacterium | reverse complement strand
ATGCTGCGGCGCGCGCAGGGGCGCGGCGGGTACGCGCTCGGCACGGGCAACAGCGTCCCGGAGTTCATCCCGCAGGATCACTTCATCGCGCTGCTGAAAGCCGCGCTGGACGAGTAGGCCGGGGCGGCCGCAGGGGGCCGCGCCGGGGACGTCGCAGTGGGTTGCGCCGCGCGAGCAGGCAGGCGAGGGGCGGCGGCGCCGGGCGAGCAAGCAGGCAGGCGGGCCGGGAGGCGGTAGAGGGGCCGCGCCGCGGGCCGCGCCGGGCGAATGGGCTGGCAGGCCAGGCGGGCGGTAGCGCCGGGCGAGCAAGCAGGCAAGTGGCGGCACCGGTTGCGCGAGCAGGCAGGCAGGCGGGGCCGGGCGAGCGAGCAGGCAGGCGTGGAGCGGCGGCGCTGGGCGAGCAAGCAGGCGGGCGGTCCGGGAGGCGGTAGAGGGGCCGCGCCGTGGGCCGCGCCGGGCGAATGGGCTGGCAGGCCAGGCGGGCGGTAGCGCCGGGCGATCAAGCAGGCGCTGCCGGATAGAGCGATCAAGCAGGCAGGCGGGACCGGGCGAGCGAACAGGCCGGCGAGGGGCGGTGGCAGGGCCTATGCCCGAAGCATGGGCCGGTGGCCATGCCATGCCCGCCCATAAGCCATAAGCCCATGCTCGTCCGCAACCTAGGCGGGGGGCGCCATTTCGCGCGTCACGTCCCGCAGCCACTTCTTCTGCGAGAAGCGCCAGTACCCGAAAAAGAGCTTCACGATCTCCTCCAGGTTGAACATTATGAACACCACCGTGACGGAGGCGTTCAGCACGAGCCCGAACAGCGCGCCCAGCGGCAGCGCGACGCCGTACATCGCGCCAATGTCCAGGAACACGCCGGCGCGCACGTCGCCGCCGCCCCGCAGGACGCCGACGATGTTGCAGAAGTTGAACGCCTTGAACGGCATGGCTATCGACACGATCATGAGCATCTGCCTGCCGAACGCCTTCGTCTCCTCGGACGCGCCGAACAGCGGGAACACGATCGGTATCACTATGAACATCGATATCGCGAGCATCGCCAGGCTCGCGGCCACGCCGAACAGCAAGGTCGTGCAGAGCACCGTGACCCCGGCCGTGTGCGCCCCCTCGCGGTCGCCGGCGCCAAGCGGGCGCCCCACGAGTATGGACGCCGCGCTGCCGACGCCGAAATACACGGCGGACAGCAGCCGCTCTATCGTCAGCGTGATCGTGTAGGCCGCCACGCCCGAAACCGCGTTCGGCATGTGGCCGATGACGATCGCGTACAGCGAGAACCCGAAGCCCCATATGGTTTCGTTGACGACGACCGGCACGGAGTAGCGCAGGAAGTCCTTGAAAATCACGAGGCCGGGCCTGAATATCGCGCGGAAGTCCAGCCGGAGCTGCGAGCAGCGGGAGGCGTATGCCGCCGTCACGGCGATCTCGATGACGCGCGCGAGCAGCGTCGCCAGCGCAGCGCCCTTGACGCCCATCGCGGGGAATCCCAGCTTCCCGAATATGAACACCCAGTTCATGAACGTGTTCGTCGCCATGGACAGTATCAGCACGCCCATGCCCATTTTCGTGTTGCCCAGGGAGCGCTGCGCCGCGATGTAGATCAGCGTCATGCTGTTCAGGAACTGGGAGAACGCCACGATTTGCGCGTAGTCCGCCGCGACGCGGACGAGCGCGGGGTCGTTGGACGTGAGCGAGTATATCTGCACGGGGAAGATCGTCACGGCCAGCGCCACGGCCAGGCTGACTGCCCCGGACAGGCCGAACGCTATGCCCATGATGCGGTTGATGGTCGTCGTGTCCCGCTTGCCCCAGTACTGGCTCATGAGCACCATGCTGCCGCTCTGCAGCCCGAACGTCAGCAGCGACACGACAAAAAAGACCGTGTTCGCCAGCGTCACGCCGGCGAGCGCCTCCTCGCCGAGCCTCCCGACCATGAACGTGTCGAGCATGCTCAGCGAGTTGTTGACCAGGTTTTGCAGCACGAGCGGCCCCGACAGGGCGATGAGGGTTTTGTAGAATGTCTTGTCGCGCGAGATGTGTTTAAGCATTTTTTCTTTTTCCTATTCTGGTTGTTTACGCTGGTTGTTATTCTGGCTGTTAATGCGAGTTGTTATTCCGGCTGTTAATGCGAGTTGTTTGCGCTGGTTGCTAATGTTGCTGACGCTAGTTGTCTACGCGAGTTGTTTATGCTGCTGTTTCCGTTGCTGTTTCCGCTGCTGTTTGCGCGAGCTGTTTGCGCTAGTTGTCTGCGCTGTTGTTTATGCGAGAGGGTTCCGCTATCGGTGCTTTCTGGTCATTTCCAGCAACCCGAGCCGCGTGATGCCCGCGACCGAGGATTTTCGCGGATCCTTCGCGAGCTCCGCCTCCAGCGCCGCGATCACGGGGGCGTAATGCTCCTGGCCGGCCATGCGGATCAGGTCTATGACGATGACGCCGCCGATGTCGCGCAGCCGTAGCTGCCGCGCCGCCTCGACGGCCGCCTCCGTGTTCACGCGCCGAATCGTGTCCTCCGGGTCGCTCTTGCCGCTGTATTTGCCCGAATTGACGTCGATCGCCGTCAGGGCCTCAGTCCTGTCGATCACTATGTGCGCCCCGCATTTCAGCCACACCTTTCTGGCCGACAGGCTCTTTACGTCGCCTTGTATGCCGTGCAGATCGAACAGGGGGTGCGGCCCGGAGTGCAGCCGGATCTTGCCGGCGTCGGCGGGCGCGGCGCAGAGCGTGAGCGCCTCGTAGGCGGGCGCGTCGTCCACTATCAGGGCCTCGATGTCGCTTTCGCTGAGCCTGCGGGCCGCGGCGGCGAAGAAGTTTTCGCCGGCGCGCAGGCACTCGGGCGGGTTCGCGCTCGCCTCCTTGCGGCGGATCTCGCCCCATGCGCGCAGCAGCTCCGCGACGTCCGCCGACAGGAGGGCCTCGTCGGCGCCCTGCGCCTCGGTCCTCGCAATCAGCCCGAAGCCGTCCGGCAGGCTGGCCTGCACGTATGCCTTCAGCCTCTCGCGCTCGCCGGCGTCGGATATCCTCCTGGACACGCTGGCCTGCCGCGAGCCGGGCAACAGGACCATGTATTTGCCCGGCAGAGTTATTTTTGTCGTCACGCGCGCCCCCTTGTCGCCGGACGCGTCCTTGCAGACCTGCACGACGATCCTCTGGCCCGCCCGCAGCAGCGTCTCGATGGGGCGGGCTTTCGCGGCGGAGCGGGGGGGTGCGGGGGATGCGGCGGAGCGGGGGGATGCGGAGGAATCGGCAACTTCGGATGAGCCAGCAACGCCAGCGGCGCCCGCCGCCTTGGCAGAATCGGTTGCACTGGCAGAGCCGGATGCCCACGCGGTGCCAGATGCCCATGCGGCTCCGGTTGCCCCGGCGCCTTCTGCGGCTGACTTGGCGCTTCCGGCATCCCCGGAGGCTCTGGCGCCCCCGGCAGAGCCGGTTGCCCCTGTTGCATCGGATACTCCAGCTGCACCGGAGAGTCCGGCTACCCCTGTGGCCCCGGCGGATCCGGCCACCTCGGCTGGCCCAGCGCCTTCTGCGGCTGACCTGGCGCTTCTGGCGACCCCGGAGGCTCTGGCGCCCCCGGCAGATCCGGTTGCCTCTGTTGTCCCGGATACTCCAGTTGCACCGGAGAGTCCGGCTACCCCTGCGGCCCCGGCGGATCCGGCCACCTCGGCTGGCCCAGCGCCTTCTGCGGATGGCTGCTCTGCCATGTCCTTGGCGTACAGCACGGCGTTTTTCTCGTGCCCGATGTTCACGAAGCAGCACTGCGTGCCGGGCAGGACGTCGGTCACGGTGCCCGC
>JAISFK010000471.1 GCA_031263625.1 Clostridiales bacterium | reverse complement strand
GCGGGCTCCGCGAGGCGCTCGCGCTCTGCGCTTCAGGCGACGCCCCCGGCGACGTTTCCGAGGAAATCGGCGACTTGCTTTTTTCCGCCGTCAGCCTGTCGCGCTCGTCAAAGGTTCATCCGGAGCTGGCGCTGACTGCCGCGACAGAAAAGTTCATTCGCCGCTTCGAGCTGATGGAGGCCCTTGCGGGCCGCGACGGCCGCGCGCTGGAAAGCCTCTCGCCGGACGAAATGGGCAACTACTGGAAAATGGCCAAAGGCCAGGCGGGCGCGGCGCGGGCATAGACAGGCGAACTCCGCGCAGCGCGGGGCGCAACCCGGCCAGGCGGCATGTGCCGTATACGCAGTTTGGCGCAGTGCGCGGCCTGTCGCCGGCGTTCATGCCCGATTAGGCTTGCCGCCCAATTTGCTTATACTCGCTGCGCGTCAGTATAATTTGCCGCACATCGCCGCAATTCGTTGCGAATCGCCGCGCATCGCGGGCCGCATTGCTTGAGATTTACTGGAAAATATTGTATATTACTATGCTCGCGGCCAAAATGAATTTTGCGCAAATCACTTGATTGTTTCGGCGAGCTGGGGTATAATGTTAAATGTTCTACGAGTGAGCGCCCGTAGCTCAACTGGATAGAGCGCGTGGCTACGGACCACGAGGTTGTGGGTTCAAACCCTGTCGGGCGCGTTGTTAAGCGTATTTGCAAGTGTGTCTGCGCTGAGCAGAATGTAAGCAAGTTTTTATGCCTGAGACATCTGGGACACTTGAAAAACTGGACAGAAAAGCCTTTGAGGATCTCTACGGCTCGCATATCGTCAGGGACTTTCCCGTGGCAGAGCGCCGGCCGCTCCACTCCATCCGCTCTCTTTACAAAAAGGGCAACTACGCGGGCATAGCGCTGAAAAAAGACGGCGCTTTGCAGGCGTATGCGGCTTTCCTCCACGACGCCTCAATAGGCGGCGTGCTGCTGGACTATTTTGCCGTGGAGAGGGGCTTGCGCGGCGGCGGCATCGGAAGCGGCTTCCTTCGCCGGCTCCGCGGGCTGTGGGACGGCAAAGCCGGGATCATCATCGAGAGCGAGCTACCCGAGCAGGCGCGCGCTCCGGGCGAGCGCGCCACGCGCGACAGGCGCCTCGCGTTTTACGTGCGCGCAGGCGCCGCGCTGTCGCCGGCGCGGTGGCGGGCGTTCGGCGTGGACTACAACATTCTGTGGCTGCCCATCCGGCGCGCGCTGGAGGAAGCGGACCCGGCGTCGGACATACGCGCGCTCTACGGGCTTTCGCTCCCGAAAGCCGTGCTCAGCCGCGCCACGAAAGTCTACGGCGGGACGGGCGAGGGACGGGACGGCGACTGAGGCGAAGCGGCGGCTCGCCAAGGACTTGGCGCGGAACGTGCGCGCGGCGCGCCGGAGCCAGAGGCTAGGGGCCGGGCGAGGGGCGGGAGCCAGGGCGCTAGACCAGCGCGGCTGCCGCCATAAGCGCCGCGCATATGGCGAGCATGGCCGCGTCGCGCGCAAAAAAGCTGTATTCCTTGTAGCCGCTGTTCCTCCCGCGCAGGTTGAACCCCCGCAGCTCCGCCGATATCGCGCAGCCGTCTATCTTGCGGACGGACGATATCAGCAGCGGCACGCACATGGGGAGCAGCAGCCTGATCTTCCTGAAAAGGTTCTTCGTGTCGAACTGGACGCCCCGCGCGGTCTGCGCCTCCATTATGCACGCCATCTCGTCGGCGAACAGGGGGATGAACCGGATCGCGGTCGTCAGCGCGAACGCATACTTGTACGGCATGCGAAACCTGCGCACGAGCACGTTCGCTATGTCGCTGATCTGCGTGACGGAGAACATCAGCGCCAGCGGCATGGTGGCCGCGATCAGCCGCGTGACAAAGAGCAGGGAGAATTGCAGGCCCCGATCCGTGATCCGCAGATTCAGCGGCAGCTCCAGCAGCGCCCGCCCGTCGCGGACGAACAGCACCTGGATCGCGAACAGCGCCGCGGACAGCTTCGCCAGCGACAGAATCGTCCGGAGCGCGTGGCCGGCCATGCCCGCCGCGGCCGACATGGCGACGTTGAAGACGATGATGAACAGAACCATGAAGTAGTTCTGCGTCAAAAAGCACGACACGCACAGCCCGAAGGAAACGATCAGCTTCGTGAGCGGGTTCAGCAGGTGTATCTGCGTGCCGCCCGGTACGTATTCCAAGAATCCTTTTATGCCGCCACCGCCTTTCTGCCTTCCGATTCGACTATCGCTCGTTCGACTGTTGCTCGTTCGACTGTCGCTCGCGCGAAAGCCGGCTCAGCCGCTCCGCCCGGCCGGCCATTTCGCCGACCGTGCAGACGCCCTCGAACTCCGCGCCCAGGGCGAGCGCGAGCACCGGTATCTGCGCGGGGAGCAGCGAGGCCGCGCCGAGCAAGCCCGCGTCTTTCATCACGTCTTTCATCCTGCCGTCGCAGATGAGGCGCCCCCGGCTCAAAATGAGCGCGCGCTCGGCAAAGTCCAGGGCCACCTCCATGTCGTGCGTGATCATCAGTATCGCCGTCCCGGCCTGCTGCAGCCGCTTGACGGCGGCCATGATGTTCATGCACTCGCGGTAGTCGAGGCCCGTCGTGGGCTCGTCGAGCACCAGCAGGCGGGGCTTTCGCGCGAGGACGGACGCGAGCGCGACGAGCTGGCGCTCGCCCCGGCTCAGGCCAAACGGATCGCGGGCGCCGTCCAGCGAGAACAGCTCAAGCGTTTCGTCGCAGCGCCGCCTGCGCTCCGGCTCGGCGGAGCCGGGCATGGTCAGGTCGAGGCCGAACATGATCTCGTCCCTGACCGTGTTCTGGCAGAGCTGCCTGTCCGGATTCTGGAACAGGAAGCCCACGCCCGCCGC
>JAISFK010000437.1 GCA_031263625.1 Clostridiales bacterium | reverse complement strand
CTCGTTTCCTCTGTCCGACCGCAAATTGCGGTCGGAATTTCCAAAAATTCCCGAAATGATTCGGGCGAATCCGCTTGCCCAAGCGGCCGGATTAATTGTATAATGGACATATAGTCGCGCGGAGGCGACGGAGGCGAGCGCGGCGCGCATCGTTCCGGCGCGAAAAGCCGAAAAGTCGAAAAGGCGAAATGTCTAAAAATCGAAAAGGCGAAAGGCAGGTGAGTTTATGTTTTATGGTGAGATATTCTGGCTTGTTGCCATCGTGCTGCTCTGCATCGTCGAGGGGCTGACGTTCAGCCTCGTGTGCATCTGGTTCGCCGGCGGCGCGGTCGTGGCCCTGTTCCTGAGCCTGTTCGGGCTCAACGCCGCCTACCAGTACGCGGCGTTTGTCGTGGTTTCCGGCGTGCTGCTCTGCTTCACGCGGCCGGTGGTCAAGCGCTTTTTCGCGGCGGGCAAGACGAGCACGAACGCGGACAGGGTGATCGGCAAAACCGCGGTCGTCGTCAAGAAGGTCGATCCCGTCATCGGAGTCGGCCAGGTCAAGGTGCTCGGGCAGATCTGGTCGTGCAAGCCCGAGGACGGCGCCTCGGTGTTCGAGGAGGGCGACCTTGTCGATGTGACGGGCATAGCCGGCGTGAAGGCGATTGTGAGGGCGCAGGCCGCGCCCACGCAGGAGTAGCCGGAGCCGGGCGCAAGTTCAAACAATTCTATTATCTATTAATCGGGGAGGCTTTGAAATGGACATAGGAATTTACGCATTGCTGGGGCTGGGGCTGATCGTGCTGCTCGTGATAATCTCGAACATCAAGATCGTGCCGCAGGCGCACGCCGTCGTCATCGAGCGGCTTGGGGCGTTTAGCTCCGTGTGGGACGTCGGCTTCCACGTCAAGGTGCCGTTCATCGAAAAAATCGCCAGAAACGTGCTGCTGAAGGAGCAGGTCGTGGACTTCGCGCCGCAGCCCGTCATCACGAAGGACAACGTCACGATGCAGATCGACACCGTCATATACTTCCAGATATCCGACGCGAAGCTGTACGCATACGGCGTGGACCACCCGATGATGGCCATAGAGAACCTGACGGCCACGACGCTCAGGAACATCATCGGCGACCTGGAGCTGGACGAAACGCTGACGTCGAGGGATACGGTGAACACGCAGATGAGGGCGATCCTCGACGAGGCGACGGATCCGTGGGGCATCAAGATCAACAGGGTCGAGCTGAAAAACATACTCCCGCCCAGGGAGATCCAGGACTCGATGGAGAAGCAGATGAAGGCCGAGCGCGAGCGCCGCGAGGCGATTCTGCGCGCGGAGGGCGAGAAGAAGTCCGCCATCCTCGTCGCGGAGGGCCAGAAGGAATCCGTCATTCTGAACGCGGAGGCCGAAAAGCAGTCCACGATACTGCGGGCCGAGGCGGCAAAGGAAGCCGCGATCCGGGAGGCCGAGGGCCAGGCCGAGGCCATAGTGAAGGTGCAGGCGGCATACGCGCAGGGCATCAAGCTGCTAAACGAGGCCGCGCCGACGGGCGAGGTAATCACGCTGAAGGGATTTGAGGCCCTCGAGCGGGTCGCGGACGGCCAAGCGACGAAGATCATCATCCCGTCCGAGCTTCAGGGCATCGCCGGCCTGGCCGTGTCGGTCAGGGAGCTCATGTCGAAGGGCGCCGGGCTGCAGTAGCGGGAAGCGCAGGCGCACAGGGACGCGCGCGGGCACAGGTGCGGTGGGCGCGGCGCAAAATGGCGCCGCGCCGCACGGCCGGAGGGCAAGCGGCGGGCCTCACGCTGGCAGGCGGGCAGCGGCATGTCGGGCGCGATGCAGGCAGCTGGCGGCGCGAAATGGCGCCGCGACAGGCAGGCGCGAGGGGCCAAGCATTAGCGGACATGGACCGGCGGTTGCCAGTAGGAGAGCTCGGCAGAGCGATCGGGCGCGCAAGCGGCAGGCAGTGGCAGAGCGAGCGAGTGCGCGGCAATGGGGAGGCACGAGGGGCCGGCAGGCGGTCGTTTGACCGTCTGCCGGCCCTTCGCCATGCGCTGGCCGCGTTCCCCGCCGTTGCTGATTGCTGGCCGCATTGCCAAGCGCTGTCTGCCCGCCCGCGCCCTCCGGCGGTAGCGCCCCTTGCTCTCCGGCGCACTACCACCCTTGGCGGCTATCGGCCCAGTCCGCGCCCTTTGCGTTGCCGGCGCACTCCGGCGCGCTATCCGTTGACCACGTTCTGCGGGCTTCCGTCCAGATAGCTTTTCACGTTCGCGACGGCGATGTCCATGAGCCGCTGGCGGCTCTCCTTGGGCGCCCACGAGATGTGCGGCGTGATGAGGCAGTTTTTCGCGCCCAGCAGCGGGTTCGTCCCTTTTATCGGCTCGCTGGAAACGACGTCCACCGCCGCCGCCGCCACCTTGCCCGAATTGAGCGCGTCCGCCAGATCCTGCTCGACGACGAGCGGCCCCCTCGAGTTATTGATTATAATGACGCCGTCCTTCATCTTCGCGATGCTGGCCTTGCAGATCAGACCCTCCGTGGAGGGGAGCAGCGGGCAGTGCAGGGATATCACGTCCGAGCGGGCCAGCAGCTCGTCCAGCGCGACATACGCGCCTATCGCCCTGCCGGCGTCGCTCTCGGACGCGTCGTGCGCGATGACGCTCATGCCGAGCGCGGCCGCGATTTTGCCGGTGGCCTGCCCGATCCTCCCGAAGCCTATGACGCCGATTGTCTTGCCGGCCAGCTCTATGAGCGGGTAGTCCCAGAAGCACCAGTCCGGGCTGCTCTCCCAGCGGCCCTCGTGCACGGCCCTGTCGTGGTGCCCGACGTGGTGGCATATCTCAAGGAGCAGCGCTATGGCGAACTGGCCGACCGCCGCCGTGCCGTAGGTCGGTATGTTCGACACGAGCACGCCGTTTTCCTTCGCCGCCGCGGCGTCCACGACATTGTAGCCGGTCGCGAGGACCGTCACCAGCTTCAGGTTCGGGCTGGCGAGGATGGTCGCCCGCGAAATGGGCGTCTTGTTCGTCAGCACTATTTCCGCGTCCCCGACGCGCCTTTGTATCTCGGCCTCGTCGCCCTGCGGCGTGCGGTCGTGCACCGTCAGGCCGCCCAGCGCCTCCAGCCCCGCCCAGCTCAGATCCCCAGGGTTTTCCGTGTATCCGTCCAGAATCACAATCTTCATGTCGATGCGCCCCCTCGTTTTCGCTTGGCGATTGGCGATGCACGCCAATCA
>JAISFK010000381.1 GCA_031263625.1 Clostridiales bacterium | reverse complement strand
GCACATGGCGCCGGCGTTGCGCAGTGTGGAGGCGGCGCGCGTGGCATGGCGCACGGCATGCAGGCGGGCGCGGCGCACGTAGCGTGATTTGGTGTGCGGCGGCATGCATGGGCGCGTGGCGCCGGGCGGCGGGCCAGCAAGCGGCAGGCGTGGCGCCTGACGATGGCAAAGCGCTGGACATAGCGCTGGCGCATGGCATATGGTGTGGCGCGCGGCGCAATGTTGGGGTAGCGCGCATGGCATATGGCGCTGGCGTTGCGCCGGTTGGCGGCGGGGCGCCGGGCGCGGCGTGGGTGTGGCGCATATGGTACGTGAGGGGGCTTGTCGCATGGGCGGGGCGCATAGAGGCGCGTTGCGCGGCGCAGTGTGGGGGCGGCGCGTGGCGCGCGGCGCAATGTTGGGGTAGCGCGCATGGCATATGGCGCTGGCGTTGCGCCGGTTGGCGGCGGGGCGCCGGGCGCGGCGCGTGGCCGCGATGCGCGCCGCGCGGCCGCAATATCTGTCGAAAGGGATAAAGGGTACGCCTATTTTGGCTAATTGGGCTGTTATCGCGAAAACGCTGGCCGCGCCGCTGGCCTCTGCCGCAGCGGCGCTGGCGCCGTCGGTTTTGTCGGCCGCATTCGCCGCATCAGCAGCGGCGCTGCCGGCTTTGCCCGCGCTCGCCATGCCAGCCGCGCCCGCAACAGCGCTGGCGGCATGCGCCACAGCATTGCCGGCCTTGCCCGCGCTCGCCGCGACGGCTACGACGGCTATGCCAGTCGCGACCGCCGCCGCTGCGGCGCCGGCCCTGCCAACAATCTTGCCGGCCCTGCTGGCGTCCGCGCTGCAGTACGGCTTCATGCGCCGCGCCTTCGCCGTCGGGATCCTGCTGGCGGTGATAATCCCGTGCATCGGGATCGTCGTGGTGCTAAAGCGGCTGTCCATGATCGGCGACGCGCTGTCGCACTCGTCGCTCGCCGGCGTGGCGGCGGGCCTCATAATGGGGATCAACCCGGTGCTGGGCGCCGCCGCCGCGTGCGTCGCCGCCGCGCTCGGCATTGAGGCCATCCGCAAGAAGATCCCGCAGTACTCGGAAATGTCCATAGCCATCGTCATGTCGGCGGGCGTCGGCCTTGCCGGCGTCCTGTCCGGGTTTGTGAAAAACGCGGCCAACTTCAACAGCTTCCTGTTCGGCAGCATAGTCGCCATCAGCGACCTGGAGATGTACATTGTCGTGTGCGTGAGCGCCGCCGTGTCGCTCGCGTTCGTGCTGCTGTACAAGGAGCTGTTCTACATCGCGCTCGACGAGCGGGCGGCGCGGCTCGCGGGCGTGCCCGTGGGGCCCGTCAACTTCGTCTTCACGATACTGACGGCGGTCACGGTGTCCGTGGCGGCGCGCACGGTCGGCGCGCTGATCGTGTCGTCCATGATGGTGGTCCCCGTGGCGTGCGCCATGCAGTTCGGCAAAAGCTACAGGCAGACCGTCGTTTTTTCCGTATGCTTTGCGGTCGCGTTCACCGTCGCGGGGCTGTTCGCCGCGTACTTCGCGCGGCTGAAGCCCGGCGGCGCGATCGTCCTGCTGGGCGTCGCGTGCCTGCTGCTCATCATTGCCGCCAAGCGCGCCTGGCGATTCTTTCGCAGGCGCGGCTGACGGCCGAACGCGGATTGGAGCGCTCTATGCCTGAAAAACGGAGCACATGGCCGGCCGGCGCGGCCGGCATGAAGAGGACGAGGCAGCGCGAGGCCGTGATCGGCGTGCTCGAGCGCGCGGACATGCCGCTGAACGCGCGCGACATATGCGAGCGCGCCGGGGGCGGTGGAAGCGGCGGGGGCGGCGAGGGCAACGGAAGCGGCGTGGGTGGCGGAGCGCCCATGTGGCTGTCCACCGTATACAGGGTGCTGGAAGCGCTCGTGCAAAAAGGCGTCGCGCGCAAGCTCTCGGCGATGGACGGCAGCGGCATGGCCCTGTATGAGCTACGCCGCCAGGGGCACAAGCACTACGCGGTCTGCGTCGGCTGCCACAAGATCATGCCCATGGCCAACTGCCCGATGGACGAGTTCACGCCAAAGCTCTCCGACAGCGGCTTCCGCGTGACAGGCCACAGCGTGGAGGTGTACGGCTACTGCGGCGACTGCGGCGGGGCTGGCGCGACTGCCGCAGATGACGCGGGCGCAACAGGCGGTACAGACGCAACAGGCGGTGTGGCCGACGCAGGAGCGCCCGCCAGCACGGGTAGCGCAGATAGCGCGGGAGCGACCACCAGCACGGGTAGCGCGGGTAGCGCGGGTAGCGCGGGAGCGACTGCCAGCACGGGCGGCGCGGGCAGAGCGGAAAGCGCGGGGCCAACGGACAGCGCGAAAGTGGTCGCCAGCACGAATAGCGCGGACGGAGCGAGCCGTTCGGGCGGCAAGGCTGGCGCGGGCGGCAAAGCCGGCGCGGGCGGCGCAGGGCCCTGAAACAGGCACCAAAAACATCCGTGCCTCATGCACGCTTCACAATCCATCGGCCGTTGCTGCGAGCGCCCTCGCGCTCTATGAGCCCGCTTTCTTTTATACTGACGAGCATTTGAATTTTCCCTAAACGCGAGTCAGTAATACTCGTTAAACGCGAGCCAGTAATACTCGTTTCGCTCGTTTCCTCTGCCCGACCGCAAATTGCGGTCGGAAGGTCGGAATGGCCGGAATGGCCGGAAGGTCGGAATGGTCGGAATGGTCGGAATTCCCAATCGAACACGAGTATAATTTGACAAGCTCCCAAACAGGACGGTATAATGGGCGCGAAGACGGCGCGCGCATAAGCGCTGTGACAAAGTGCGCCGGGGCAGGGCGCGCCTGCTCCGACATTTTGTGGTTGGGGGTTGGATGCTTTGGCGTTCAGACGGTCGCTGCGTTCCATACTGCTCCTCATGTTCGCGCTGCTGATAGTCCCGCTGGTGACGCTGCTGTACTTCATCAACTCTTACGCGATGGGTGTCGTGCGCGACCAAGTGGCAAAAGCGACAAACGATTTGCTGTCCCTGCATATATCGCAGAGC
>JAISFK010000380.1 GCA_031263625.1 Clostridiales bacterium | reverse complement strand
TGGGATATATATGCGGCAGTCGAAACCGCGCAAACGGATGAAATATTCAAAATACCCCCCAATGTATCTGACACTTGCCCGGTCGGCAGACAGTTGCGCAGCTTGCTAATAAACCATTTGGACGATTCAATAACAGCGCTAAGAGCGGAAATGTCCAAAGTCAGTCTTGCGACGCTGGCTGATGAATTGCAGCGCCCAGTTTGATTCTGTCCATTTTTATCGCGGCGCGGCGAAGCCATTTTCCGGCTTTGCCGCAAGCGCAATTTATCCCGCAATTTACCCCGCATAAAAACTCTCGGCACTGCTGAGAGAAAACGTATTGAAAATGCGCCTGCAAGTCACTATACTGACGGGCATTTGAATTTTCCATAATCGCGAGTAAGCAATAGTCGTTTCCTCTGTCCGGCCGCAAATTGCGGGCAAAATTTCCAATCGAACACGAGTATGACGTTGCCGAAACTGTCGCGCCGTGCGCGGGTGCGCCCGGCCGCGCCATGCCGGCCGGCGCCATGCCTGCCCGCTTGCCCATCCCGCGCAACTCAGACCGCATGCGCCCGCGCAGCCTGCGCGACGGCCCGCCCTCTTTGAGCGCCCAGCCTGCGCACGCGGGTGCGCTCTCGCAGACCAGCCCGGCCAGAGGGGCCCCCGTCTCGGCCTGCGCGCCCTGTTGCGCTCTCGCCGGCCTGCGCGGCGGCCCGCCCCGCCCCACCCCGCTACGCCTGCCCGCACCTGCGCCAGCCGTTCGGCTGGGCCGGGCGATCCGCGCAAACGGCGCCGGCCTTGACGACCGTCCGCGCGAGGTTGCTTCCGAGCCGATAAAACAGGTAGTCAAGATCGGGCGCGTCCCACACGACGATGTCGGCGTCCTTCCCGGCCTCTATGCTCCCGATCCGGCTCGCCAGCCCAATGGCCGCCGCCCCGTTGAGCGTCGCCGCCGTCAGCGTCTCGGCGGGCGTCAGCCCGCACCGCAGGCACGCGAGGCTCATGGCGAGCTGGAGGTTCAGGCACGGGCAGGAGCCCGGATTGAAATCCGTGGCCACCGCGACGGCAAGGCCCTCGTCCACCATCTGCCTGGCCCTGGCGAACGGCTTGCCCAGAAAGAACGACGTGCACGGCAGCGCCACGGCCACGGCGCCGCTGCCGGCCAGGGCGCGGATCCCGGCGTCGGAGGCGTGTATCAGGTGCTCTGCGGAAACGCATCCCATCTCGGCGGCCAGCTCGGCGCCGCCGCCGGCGGCCAGCTCGTCCGCGTGCGCCTTGAGCCCCATGCCCAGCTCGGCGGCGCGCGCGAGCACGGCGCGGCTCTCGGCGACCGTGAAGGCGCCGTCCTCGCAGAACACGTCGCAAAACTTCGCGAGCCGCTCCTCGGCCACCGCCGGCAGGATTTTGTCGCATACGAGCGCCACATACGCCTCGCGCCTGCCGGAGAACTCCGCCGGGACCGCGTGGGCGCCCATGAACGTCGGCACGAGCGTCACCGGCTGCTGGTCGCCCAGCTCCCGGATGGCCCGCAGCTGCTTCAGCTCGTTCTCCAGATCCAGCCCGTACCCGCTCTTTGCCTCGGCCGTCGTGACGCCGAAGCCCAGCATCTCGCCGAGGAAGCCCTTGCCCCTGGCGACCAGCTCGCCGAGGCCGGCGACCCTGGTGCGCGCGACGGTGCTGAGTATGCCGCCTCCGGCCCGCAGGACGTCCATGTACGGCGCCCCGCCCTGCCTGAGCGCGAACTCGTCCTGGCGCCAGCCGCCGAACACGAGGTGCGTGTGCGCGTCCACGAGGCCCGGCGTCACCAGCGCGCCGCCGCAGTCCAGCGTCTGCCTTGCCGCGAGGCCGGCGCAGCCCGGCCCGGCGTAGGCGATTTTGCCGCCCTCGATGCCCACGGCCGCCCTCGCCGTCGAGCTGACGGAGCCCTGCTGCTGGCCCGCCCGCGCCTTGGCGCCGCGCGGCGTCACGAGCAGCCCGATATTGGAAAGCAGCAAGTCAAGCACGATCCCCACCTCCAAACTCCGCGAAATTCCACCTATTGCCAGCGCCGCACCGCTTTCGCCGCGCTCCCCCCGCTATACTGACGAGCATTTGAATTTTCCATTAACGCGAGTCAGTAATACTCGTTTCCTCTGTCCGACCGCAAATTGCGGTTGGAATTTCCAATCGAACACGAGTATAACGCCGCACGGATTTCGCCGCAACCTTCGCTAACGCCGCATGGCTTTCGCCACGGCCCTCTCGACGAGATCGTCCGCCGGGATCATCGGCAGCGTTATGTGCGCCCTGCCGCCGCTGTCCCGGTTGTACTGGGCGCTGACCTCCACGGAGTGCTCGTTCCTGGCCCACGAGCGCCTGGCCACGCCACCCATCACGTCCCAGCGCAGCGCCTCCGACGCGATCTCGCCCGCGCGCGCGCTGCCGTCCAGCACCATGCCGAAGCCGCCGTTGATGGCCTTGCCGACGCCCACGCCGCCGCCGTTGTGCAGGGCGACGAGGCTCATGCCCCTCGCGCAGTTCCCCGCGAAGCACTGCACGGCCATGTCCGCCATGACGTTGGAGCCGTCCCTGATGTTCGCCGTCTCGCGGAATGGCGAGTCCGTGCCGGAGACGTCGTGGTGGTCGCGGCCCAGCATGACGGGGCCGATCTCGCCCCGGCGCACCATCTCGTTGAACCTGAGCGCGATCTTCGCGCGCCCCTCGGCGTCCTGGTACAGTATGCGGCACTGCGTGCCCACGACGAGCCTGTTCTTCTCGGCGTCGCGCATCCAGGCCCAGTTGTCCCTGTCCTGCCCCCTGCGGGCGGGGTCGATGCACGCCATCGCCGCCTCGTCGGTCTTGCGCAGATCCTGCGGGTCGCCGCTCAGGCAGCACCAGCGGAACGGGCCGTAGCCGTAGTCGAACAGCTCAGGCCCCATGATGTCCTCGACGTAGCTGGGGAACACGAAGCCGTCCTTCCCGTCCTCGCCGTTGCGCGAAACCTCCTTCACGCCGGCGTCAAAAACGGCTTTCAGGAAGCTGTTGCCGTAGTCGAAAAAGTAGCTGCCGCGCCCGACGAGGATCCTGATCAGCTCAAAGTGCCTGCGCAGCGACCTGTCCACCTCGCGCCGGAACTCGGCCGCGCCCGCCGCCGTCGCCAGCATGGCCGTCCGGCGCTCGAAGCTTACGCCCTGCGGGCAGTACCCGCCGCCGTAGGCGTTGTGGCAGGACGTCTGGTCGGACAGGAGCGGCACCTTAATCCCGCTGTCCGCGGCGTATTCGAGCAGATCCACGACGTTGCCGTGGTACGCGACGGAGAGCGGCTCCTTTTTCGCGGCGGCCGCGAGCGCCGCGCCGAACGCCTCGCGCGGGTCGCCGGACACCATCGACACCCACCCCTGCCTGACGCGCGTTTCGATTCGCGACATGTCCACCTCGGCGACGATGCCCGCGCCCCCGGCGATCTCGATCGCCTTGGGCTGGGCGCCGCTCATGCCGCCGAGCCCGCTCGTGACGAACAGCTCGCCCGCGAGGTTCCCGTCCGGCGGGATCCCAAGGCGCTTCCGGCCGGCGTTCAGCAGCGTGTTGTAGGTGCCGTGAACGATGCCCTGCGGCCCGATGTACATCCAGCCGCCGGCCGTCATCTGCCCGTAGTTCGCGACGCCCATCTCCTCGGCGATCTCCCAGTCGTCGGGGTTGTCGTACATGCCGACCATGAGCGCGTTCGTGATGATGGCGCGCGGCGCGCCGGGCCGGGACGGGAACAGCCCGAGCGGGTGGCCCGACTCCATGACGAGCGTCTGCTCCCGCGTCAGGCGCTCGAGGTATTGCCTGACGAGCCTGTACTGCATCCAGTTCTGGAACACGCTGCCCGTCTCGCCGTATGTTACGAGCTCATACGGGTAGAGCGCGGTTTCAAAGTCCAGGTTGTTGTCGATCATCACCTGGAACGCCTTCCCCTCTATGCACTCGCCCCGGTACTCGCCCACGGGGCGGCCCCATATCCTGCCGGGCGGCCGGAAGCGGTAGCCGTATATGCGCCCGTATGCGACCAGCTCGTCCATGAACTCGCCGGCCAGCGCCTCGTGCAGGCCCTCCGGTATGTAGCGCAGGGCGTTTTTCAGCGCCGTCGCGGCCTGCGCCTCGCTGAGCCGGAACCCTCGGCTCGGCGCGCGCCTGACGCCCGGCTCGAACGCCGGGTATTCCGGCAGGCCGCAGTCCAGCTTCACGTCCATGGCCGCGCCGATCTCTCTGTTATCCATCATGGCTATGCGCCTCCCTATTGCCCGTCATGGCTATGCGCCTCCCTGCTACCCGTCATGGCTGCGCATCCCTGTGGCCGCGCGCCTCTGCGGCTGCGCGCCTCTGCGGCTGCGCGCACCGCCCTTTTCGCCCATTGCCGCTTCGCATATGCGATCCGCCAGCCGCAGCGCCTCGCCGAGCAGGCGCCGGCCCCGCTCGCGCGCCTGCAGCTCGAAGGCGCGCCAGGCATCGGCGGCAGGGTTGGCGGCTGGCGCACGAGCAGGAGCGCTGGCTGGTGCGCAAGCGGAATCGCTGGCTGATTCATCGGCGGGGGCGCATATGCGGGCGCCGACGGGAGCGCTGGCAAGCTCTCCAGCAGATTTATCGGCTGGCGAACAAGCGGGATCGCTGGCGAGCTCGCAAGCTGGTTCGCCAGCGTATTCATCGGCAGGAGCGCTGGCTGATGCGCAAGCGGGATCGCTGGCTGATTCATCGGCGGGGGCGCATATGCTGGCGCCGACGGGAGCGCCGGCAAGCTCTCCAGCGGATTTATCGGCTGGCTAATAAACGGGATCGCTTGCGCGCTCGCAAGCTGGTTCGCCAGCATATTCATTGGCGGGAGCGCAAGCTGGCGCGCAAGCGGAATCGCCGGCAAGCTCGCAAGCGTGTTCGTCGGCGGGAGCGCCGGCCCCCGCCGCCTGCCCCGATTCGCCCGCTTGCCCCGCACGGCCCGCAGGAGCCGCCCCGCTCGCCGTGGGCGTGGGAGCTGGCCGCGCCGCCCGTGTTTATGAGCACGTTCATCCAGGCGCCCTGCGCGGCGGCTTTAAGGCAGAGCGCCGCCACGCCGACGTCGCTGGCCGCGTTCGGGTTGAACCCGCCCAGCGCCGACTCGATTTGCCGCAGCATGGCGAGCGAGTGCTCCATGACCTTGAGCGGCGCCTCGACGCACCGCCTCTTGGCATCGAGCCTCGCCCCGGTGCGCGCCCACCTCTGCCCGTCGGTATTCTTCGGCATGGCAGACGCCTCGCGCAAAGAGCGAAAAGCCTCCGCGTCGCGGTCAACGAGCTCCAGCAGCGCGTACCTGCGGGCCTCCGCCTCGGAGCGGACGCCGCGCATGAGCGCCTCGCTGCCCGCGTATGCTTTCTTGCCGATTGTCAGCTCGGCCACCATACCCGCGAGCGCGGCGCCCAGATTGCCCACCAGCGCCGCAGCCGATCCGCCGCCGGGCGCCGGCGAGCCGGACGCAAGCTCCGCGCCGAAGTCGCCCAGCGACAAGTCCGCCAATCTCATAGCCAAAACCGCCCCTTTCCAGCCGATCCGTCCCCCGCAATCGTGCGTTCGGCCGCCTCTAGGGCCGCCCGCCCTTCGATCTCCACCCGATCTCCGCTCGATCTCCACTCGTTCGCCGCTCGACCGCCTACTCCATTTCCAGCAGCCGGGCCTCCAGCACTTGCCTGCCATAGCTGAAATCCTCGAGCTGCAGGTAATATGCCGCGCAGTCCGTCAGCGCCTTGGCGGGCGCCAGCCCCACGATCTCGCTCCCGATTATGCCGACCCCCCACCTGCGCGCCTCGGCGCGTATGGCCTCGTGCGCGCGATAGAGCGGCGTCCCCTCGAAGTTCACCATGTTCATCGACACCTGCGCGACGTTCCTGCCCTCAAGCATGACGCCTATGGCCTTGCAGTGCCTGAACCCCCCGCTCGACCCCCGGATCGCCTTCGCGATGGCCTTCGCCACGGACACGTCCGGCGTGTCCAGGTTCACGTTGTACGCCACGAGCGGGAAGCGCGCGCCGACGGCCGTGACGCCCGCCGTCGGGTGGGCGGCCCGCCCGCCGAAGTCCGGCGCCCACTCCGGCAACAGCAGCTTCTGCGGCATCCCCTCAAACTGCCCCTTCCGCACGTCTGCCAGGTTCTTCCTCGCGGGCGACGAGGCCGACTCCTCATAGAGGAAGCTCGGTATGCGCAGCTCGTCCCATATCCTGGCGGCCACTTCTTTTGACAGCTCCACGCAGTCCCGCATGGAAACGCCCTGGAGCGGCACGAACGGGATGACGTCCGTCGCGCCCATGCGCGGGTGCTCGCCGGAGTGTTTCGTCATGTCGATTTTCTCGCTCGCCGCCGCGCACAGCCGAAAAGCCGCCTCGGCTATGCCCTTGGGGCTGCCCGCGAGCGTGAGCACGCTTCGGTTGTGGCTCTCGTCGGACGAGCAGTCGAGCAGCGCGGCGCCCGGCACGGCGCCTGCGACGTCGCGCAGTGCCTGAATCACGGCCTTGTCGCGGCCCTCGCTGAAATTGGGTATGCACTCGATAACGCTTGCCATTAAAACACCAGCCTCTCCCGAAACTTTCTTCTATTTGACTTTTTCCTGCCGAAACTTTCTTCTATCTGACTTTTCTCTGCCAGGCTTTTCTTCTCCAGAAGCTTCTTCCACCGGATTCTTTGTCTCCCTGACTTTTCCCTGCCGAACTTTCCCTCGCCCGGATTTTCATTCCCCGCGCCGCACGGCATCCATATCGCCGACTGCCCCGCCCATCTCGCCCGCGTCACACGGCCTCCAGCTCGCCGACCGCCCCTTCAACCGCGCCCAGCAGCGAGCCGCCGGTTATAAGCCCCTGCACGGCCGCGATGTCGGGCGCCAGTATGCGATCCTCGTCCAGGTGCGCCACCGCCGACCGAATCCGCGCGTGCGCCGCCGCAGTGCCGGCGCCGGGCGACATCGGCGCCAGAAAGTCTATCCCCTGCGCCGCGGCGATCAGCTCTATCGCCAGCACGACGCGCGCGTTGTCCAGTATCTCGCGGGCCTGGCGCGCCGCGATCGTCCCCATGCTCACGTGATCCTCCTGATTCGCGGACGTCGGTATGGAATCCACTGAGGCCGGGTGCGCCAGCACCTTGTTCTCGGACACGAGCGAGGCCGCCGTGTACTGCAGTATCATGAACCCGGAGTTCACGCCGGGGTACGACGTCAGGAACATGGGCAGATCGCTCAGGTGCATGTCCACGAGGCGGCTCGTGCGGCGCTCCGATATATTGGCGATCTCGGCCAGCGCGACTTTCAGGTAGTCCATGACAAGCGCGACGGGCTGGCCGTGGAAATTCCCGCCCGACATGATCTCGCCCGTGTCGGGCATGATCACCGGGTTGTCCGTGACGGCGTTCATCTCCGCGCCAATGGCCTCCAGCGCCCGGCGCAGCGCGTCCTTGGAGGCGCCGTGCACCTGCGGCGCGCAGCGGATGGAGTACGCGTCCTGCACCTTGGCGCAGTTGGCGTGGTTCCTGATTATGACGCTGTCCCGCGTGAGCCGCAGCACGTTGCGCGCCGTCGCCGCGTGGCCGGGGTGCGCCCGGATCGCGGCGAAGCGCGGGTCGAACGCCGTCCTCGTGCCTTGCAGGGCTTCGAGCGACAGCGCGGCCGCGACGTCGGATATCTTCATCAGCTCCTCGGCGTCGGCGCAGACGAGCGCCGCGATGGCGGTCATGACCTGGGTGCCGTTGATCAGCGCGAGCCCCTCTTTCGCGGCCAGGCGCACGGGCGCGAGCCCCGCGTCCTCCAGCGCGCGCCGCGCGGGCACGGGCGAGCCGCCGCTGAGCGCCACGCCCTCCCCGAGCAGGACGGCCGCCATGTGCGACAGCGGCGCGAGATCCCCGCTCGCGCCGACGGATCCCTTGCACGGCATGGCCGGGCATACGCCGCGGTTGAGCAGCTCCGCCAGCGCCGCGACCGTTTCGGCGCGTATGCCGGAATATCCGGCCGCGAGCGAGTTGACGCGCAAAAGCATGACGGCTCGCGCCACGTCCTCCGGCAGATATTCGCCGACGCCGGCGCAGTGGCTCAGGATCAGGTTCCTCTGAAGCTCCTCGCGCTTGTCGTGCGGGATGAATATCTTGCTGAGCTCGCCGAAGCCCGTGTTGATGCCGTAAACGGGCTGGCCGGACTCAAGGATTTTGTCAATCCACGCCCGGCTCGCGCCCATGCGCCCGACGGCGCCCTCGGACAGCCCGATCCGCTCGCGCCCCCTGGCCACCCTCACGACGTCGCGGACCGAAAGCGGCGCCTCCCCTATTGCCAGCATGAGCCTATCTCCTTATTGTCTCTCCGCATATATCTATGCATATATCTCCGCATATATCTTTCTTTGCATATATATCTCTTTGTATATGTCTCTCCGCACGCATCCCTGCGACGATTTCAAAGAATATATACTGACGAGCATTTGAATTTTCCATAATCGCGAGTCAGTAATACTCGTTTCCTCTGTCCGACCGCAAATTGCGGTCGGAATTTCAATCGCTCACGAGTATAATAGCAGCTTTTCCTCCGGCTGTCAATTTTTTATGAATAAAGATGAATAGGGCGGCAAAATTTGTCATAATGGCAAATCGGCAAATTGGCAAATTGGTGAATTGGCGGCTCGGCAAATCGGCGAATTGGCGGCTCGGCAGGCGGGCGCGCCGGCCGGCCCGCGTCCATGCCCGCGTCCGCGTCCGTAGCCGTCAGCGGAGCCACTTCGCCGCGCCAAAGCCCGCGAAAACGCACAGCAGGCTCAAGCCGAGGTTGAGGGCGGCGTTGGCGAGCGCGTGCGCGTACTGCCCGCTTTCGAGCATGTGCGCGGTTTCCAGGCTGAACGTCGAAAACGTGCTCAGCCCGCCGAGCAGGCCCGTCGTCAAAAACAGCCTGGCGTCGGCCGGCAGCGCCGTTTCCCGGCTGCCGCTCCCGATTATCAGCCCGACAAAAAAGCCGGCGATCACATTCGACGCGAGCGTGCCGAGCGGCAACGCCGCTTTCTGGCCGCCGTTCCCGGCTACCAGCCACATGAAAAAGCCGGCGATCGCGCCCGGCCCGCGCGCGCCGGCCGCAAAGCGCAGGGGCAGCGCGTCCAGCGCCTTCGTTATCAGATATCTGGCGCACGCCCCGATAAAGCCGCCCGCGCCCACAAACAGCAGAGATTTCAATTCCGCGCCTCCCCGCCGGCCGCGCCTGCCGGCCGCATTTTCGCCGCATCCAAAAATCGGAAATTGCCTGCCTGCCCGTTGCTCGCCTGCAGCTCGCCTGTAGCCGGCGCGCCCGGTGCTGCCCCACCGGCCGCTCCGTTGCCGCCCGCCTGTTTCCCGCATGCAACTCGCATGTTGCCCGCCCGCCTGCCACTCGCATGCAACTCACATGTTGCCCACCTGCCACTCGCCCGCCCGCCTGCCGCTCGCCTGCCGCCCGCCGCCGGCGCCCAGCCTGAGCTATTCCGGCGTCCTGGAAGAAACGGCCAGCACCAGCCCGGAATACGGATACCGCTCCATAAACTCGCCATACGTCAGCTCCGCCATGCCGCGCTGCGGATCGCCGACAGTCAGCTTGCCGCCGCTGTTTTCCAGAAGCGCCACGTAGCTGTTCCCCGCAACCGCGCCCGCAACCGCAGCCGCTCCCGCTCCCGCGCCCAAGCCGACGTTGCCGCCCGCATTGCCGCCGCTCCCCACGCCCACGCCTCGGCCGCCGTCCCCGCCCGACGCGGCGCCAGGCGATATGTACGCCACGGACGGCGTCGGTATG
Organism: Clostridiales bacterium; assembly: GCA_031263625.1. Lineage (GTDB taxonomy): Bacteria > Bacillota > Clostridia > WRLR01 > WRLR01 > JAISFK01. Next base: position 786 of record JAISFK010000380.1, on the reverse strand, counting down.
TCCTCGCCCTCGCGCGCGAGCAAAAACTCGCACCTGTACCCCTTTTCGGCCGCATAGCGCGCCAGGTGCCAAAATTCCGTTCCGGCGCCGTCCGTGTACGTGCGCCTGCATATGTCGTACTCGCTGCCCTCGTACCCGTTGACCGTGTTCATGACCGTCGCGAGCGACGCGGGGCCGCTGTCCGACAGCGCCGACTGCATGAGGATGCCGCCGACCCAGCGGTCGCCGAACGCGGTGTCCTTGCCCATCGGCCTGATCAGCGGCTTCGCGAAGCTGGCAGAAACAATCAGCAGCGACAGGGGGAAGGCGAGCGGCTTCATGACGCTTTTCAGCGTGGCGCCCTGCCTCCGGGGGGCGCCGCGCCCGCCGCCGCGCTGCCCCGCGCGCCCGACGCCGCCCATGTACGTGGCGTAGCCGGCAAACGGCGCGACCACTGCGGACAGAAGCTCTATGCGGTTGACGGCCCGAAATGTGTTGTACCACGGCGCGAGCCTGAAAAAATCGAACGCCGCCGCGACGGGGAACAGCAGCGAGGGCAGGGCGAAAGCCAGCAACAGCAGCCGCGTCAGCCTTCTTGTGCGGCGGGTGCTGCCGGGGACTTCGCCAAGCTGCCTCCCCGCGACGAAGAAAACGAAGCAGAAAGTCATGGCTATGTACCAGTTGCTGTTGACAAACGACAAGCTGCGGCACCTCGCTTTCGTCTTGCGCGCCGGGCGCGGCGAGCGGCGCAATGCGGCCTTGCGCGTTGCGCGCGTTGCATATTGCTGGCTGTGCTATGCGCATTGC
>JAISFK010000328.1 GCA_031263625.1 Clostridiales bacterium | reverse complement strand
CGCGGTTGCGGCTGGCGCGGCCGCAGCTGGCGGGGCGGCGGGCAAGGGCGGGCCGACTGTCGAGGACGGCTTCGTGGACGACATCACGGCGACCACGACGAAGCAGCAGTTTTTCGTGCCAAACCCGGCCAACCGCGACGGCTACCTGCGCATGAAGGAGTTCACTCCGGGGCGCATAGGCGTGTGGCGCGCGGGGCCGCGCTACAACACGCTCAGCATGCTGCGCTTCCGCGCCGACCACGCCACCGCGCAGGACGCGGTGTTCACGGACGTGAGCGAGGAGTGCCTGAAGGAGAACGGCTTTCTGTGCGGCCAAAGCGAGTGCGGCAGCCGCGACGAGTTCGTCACGCGGCCCGACCTCGGTCGCAGGCTGAGCGCCGAAACGCGCGCCCTGTTCGACAAGGGCCTGCCCAAGAGCCCGAAGGTGCTGCTGATGGCGGGCGACGGGCTGTCGTCGGCGGCCATCGAGGCGAACATGGCCGACGCCGTGCCGGCCATCAGGCAGGGGCTGCGGCAGAGCGGCGTCGAGCTTGGCCCGATCCCGTTCGTCAAATTCTGCCGCGTGGGCGCGATGGACGAGGTCGGCGTGCTGACGGGCGCCGAGGTGGTGTGCCTGCTGATCGGGGAGCGCCCCGGCCTTGTGACGGCGGAGTCCATGAGCGCGTACATGGCGTACAGGCCGAACCCGGACAGGCCGGAGTCGTGGCGCACGGTCGTCTCCAACATACACAGCGGCGGCACGCCGGCGGCCGAGGCCGGCGCGCACATCGCGGGCCTGCTGAAGCGCATACTGGACGAGAAGGTCTCCGGCGTCGATCTGAGCCTGTGAGGCGCGGGCGCGAGGGCGCTGTGGGCGCGCGAGGATGAGCGCGGCGGCGCGGGCGGCGCGCCCGCGAGGAGCGGGGAAACCGCGCTTTCCCGTTCCGGCTTGGGGCGCGGGCGCGGCGCAGCCCACATTAATGAAAGGGGGAGCGTTCATGCAGCAGCTGACGGACAGGGATCTGTTGTCTGTCCAGGAGACGAGGAATCTGATAAGGGCGGCGAAATCCGCCCAGAGAGAGCTTGCGGCGCTTTCGCAGGGGCAGATAGACGCCATATGCGCGGCGATGGCCGACGCGGGCTGCGCGAACTCCGGCAGGCTGGCCAAAATGGCCTGCGAGGAAACGGGGTTCGGGCGCGCGGAGGACAAGGCGATCAAGAACGTGTTCGGCTCCAGGGCCGTGCACGAGGCGATCAGGGGCATGAAGACCGTCGGGATCGTCCGCGAGGACAGGGAGAGCCGCGTGACCGAGATCGCCACGCCGATGGGCGTGATCGCGGGGCTGGTGCCGTCCACGAACCCGACCTCCACGGTGTTTTTCAAGGCGCTGATCGCGATCAAGACTGCCAACGCCATCGTGTTCTCCCCGCACCCCGGCGCGCGCGGGTGCATAGCGGAGGCGGCGCGCCTGATGGCCGAGGCGGCCGAGGGCGCGGGCTGCCCGAAAGGCGCGATCGCGTGCCTGGAAACGCTGACGATGCAGGCGACGGAGGAGCTGATGCGCCACGGGGACGTCGCGCTGATTCTGGCGACGGGCGGCGCGGCGATGGTGAAGGCGGCCTACTCGTCCGGCAACCCGGCGATCGGCGTCGGCCCCGGCAACGGGCCGGCCTACATCGAGCGCACGGCCGACATCCCGCTGGCCGTGAAGCGGATCCTGGACTCCAAGACGTTCGACAACGGCACGATCTGCGCCTCCGAGCAGTCGGTCGTGACGGAGGGCTGCATACGCGGCGCCGTCATAGCGGAGTTCGAGAGGCAGGGGGCGTACTTCCTCAGCCCGGAGGAAAAGGGCCGGATCGCGGCGATCCTCATGCGCGCCGGTGGGACGATGAACCCGGCGATAGTCGGGAAGAGCCCGCAGCACGTCGCGTCGCTCGCGGGGTTCGCGGCGCCCGCCTCGGCGCGGGTGCTCATCGGCCATGAAACGGAGGTGGGGGCGCGCGTACCGTTTTCCAAGGAGAAGCTCTGCCCCGTCCTCGCGTTCTACACCGAGAGGGACTGGGAGAGCGCCTGCGAGCTGTGCATCCGCATACTGACGCACGAGGGCGCGGGGCACACGATGATGATACACTCACGCGACGAGCGGGTCATACGGGAGTTCGCCCTGAAAAAGCCCGTCAGCCGCCTGCTCGTGAACACGCCGGGCGCCTTGGGCGGCGTCGGCGCCACGACGGGGCTGCTGCCGTCGCTCACTCTGGGCTGCGGGGCCGTGGGCGGCAGCTCGTCGTCCGACAACATAGGCCCGATGAACCTGATCAACATCCGGCGCATCGCGCATGGCACGCGCGAGCTGGACGAGATCCGGGCTGAGGCGGGCGCGGGCGGCGCTGGGGCGGCGGCGGGCGCGGGGGCCGGGGGCGGCGCGGCAGCGGGCGGCTCGCGGGCCGGAGCGGGCGCGTCGGCCGGAATAGGCGCGGATGGCGGCGCGGCGGCCGGGGGCGCGGGCGGGTCGGGCGCGGGCTGCGCGGGCGCGACTGGAATTGCGGGCTGCGCGGGCGCCGCTGAAGCTGCGGGCGCCGTCTGCGAGGACAGCGTCGTGGAGGAAGTGCTGAGAAGGCTCCTGGCGAGGCTTGGCTGAATGCGGCCATAAATATGCGAAACATGCGAATATATGAATATGTGAAACATGCGAAATATGCTAAAATGCGAATATGCAAAACATAAAAATATGCGAAGGAGAATGGGAAAATGGCTGAAATGAACATCGCGCTGGGCATGATCGAGACGAAGGGGCTGGTGGCCTCCATTGAGGCGGCCGACGCCATGGTGAAGGCGGCGAACGTGACGCTGGTCGGCAAGGAGCACGTCGGCGGCGGGCTTGTCACCGTCATGATACGCGGGGACGTCGGCGCCGTGAAAGCGGCGACGGACGCCGGGGCCGCGGCGGCCGAGCGCGTCGGCGAGCTCGTGTCCGTGCATGTCATCCCCCGCCCGCACGGCGAGGTGGAAACCATACTGCCGAAGGCGAAGTGACGCTGTTCTCAAAGCGAAAGGCCACAGTAATCCGGGCGGCGGGCGCGAGCGCCTGGGCAGTCCGGGACGGGAGTGATGCACGTGAGTGTTTTGACCGAAGCCGCGCTGAGAATACTGCTGAAGGACGAGGATCTGGACGCGCTGAAGGAGTACCGGGTGGCCGACGGCGTCATTGTGACGCCGTCGGCCAAGGCGTACCTGATCGACCACCGGATAGACCTGGTTGTCGGCGGCAGGCGGATCATCAAGGCGCCGGGATCCGAAAGGGCGGCGGCCGGGAGGCCGGGAGCCGAGAGGCTGGGCTCCGAAAGGCCGGGGGCCAAAGGGCCGGGCAAAGGGCCCGGCGGGGAAGAAAATGCGGGGGGAGGCGCTTCGGAGCTGAAAAAGCGCGATTCTGATTCTGCGGGAGGCGGCGCCGGCGGCGGCACTGGCGGCGGCGGGCGGCCGGAGCGCAAGGGGGCCTACAGCGGCCCAGGCGGCGAGAGCTACGAGGCGAAGCCGGAGTTCATGACCGCGCTGCGCGGGACGGAGCTCGTGTTCAAGGATCACAAGGTCATACGGCTGCGCGGCAAGATCGACAGCTTCGAGGCCAGGGCGCTCGAAACGGCGCTGGCCTTCCGGCGGCGCGGCGCGGGCGGGCTGGCCGCCGAGCTGGGCGAGGTGCTGGATCTCGCGCGGCAGATCATGCGCTGCGAGGTGCTGGCCGAGCCGATGCCGCCCGTGCGCCTGTTTGGGCTGGGCGAGGCGGAGCTGCGGGATCGCTCGCACCACCCGCAAAAATACTACAATGTCCCGCATTTCATGCCGATCGCCGTCGAGGACGGCGAGCAGGTGCTCATGCTGAACACGCTGCGCACCATGGCGCGGGAGGTCGAGCTTTGCGCGTATGAGGCGTTTCGCGGCGATTCGGGCGAGCCGGCGCGGGAGGACATCGTGCGCGCGCTCAACCGCCTGTCGTCGGCGATCTACCTGATGATGCTGCGAGCGAAGGCCGGGGAATACGGCGAGAGTGAATACGGCGAGGGGGAAGCAGCGCCGGCGCCGGAGGCAGCGGCGGCTTCGGCGCCGGAATAGGCGACGGCGCGGGCGTAAGCGCGGGCTTGGCTGCGGGCGCAGCCCGCATTAGTGACTTACAGGCGAATAACCGCAATAAATAGCAAGAAGTCATACCCGTGCTCGATTGGGAATTTCGACCGCAATTTGCGGTCGGACAGAGGAAACGAGCATTGCTGGCTCGCGTTTATGGTAAATTCAAATGCTCGTCAGTATGGAATGAAATGGACGGAGGCGATCAGTTTGGAAGCAACGCATGGCAGCCTGCTGGAGCGCGTCGCGCGCCGCGTGGAGAGCCGCATGTCGCAGCCGCTCGTACCGCTTGAGGCGTCGGGGCGGCACGTCCATCTGTGCCGCGCCGACATCGACGCCCTGTTCGGCGCGGGCCACGCGCTCGAAAGGCGCGCCGATCTGAGCCAGCCGGGGCAGTTCCTGTGCCGGGAGCGGATCAAGGTGTCCGGCCCGAAAGGCGATTTTGGCAGCATGGCGATTCTGGGGCCGGAGCGCCGCGAGTCGCAGGTCGAGCTGTCCGCCACGGACGCGCTCGCCCTCGGCATCGACGCGCCCGTGCGCCTCAGCGGCGACATCGCCGGCACGCCGGGCGCCAGGCTGGCCGGGCCGAAGGGGGAGGTGGGCCTGGCGCGGGGGGCCATCGTCGCCCGGCGCCATATCCACATGGAGCCGCGCTATGCGGCGCGCTGCGGCGCGCGGGACGGCCAGATCGTTTCGGTGTACGTGTGCGGCGGGCGGCCCGTCACTTTCCACGGCGTCGTTTTGCGCGTTTCCCCCGATTTTGCCACGTACATGCACATAGACTACGACGAGGCCAACGCCTGCGGGTTTTCCAAGGGCATGCTCGGCTTTCTGGAGAACTATTAGTTTTAGAAAAGGGATGGTCATGAAAATGGAGCTTGATATTGACAGGCTGGTGGAGCAGGTCACGGAGGAGCTTATGCGGCGGCTGGGCCGGGACGCGGGCAAGGGCGTCCTGCTGCTGGGCGGCTGCCCGGACGGGATCGTTTCGGAGCCGTACAGCGCCGTCCGCGAGGCGGGGCCGGGGGGCGGCGCGTATGCGTATGTGCTGCTGACGGCGGAGGCGTACCGCGCGCTCAAGGCCGGCGGGGGCGCGGACAGCGGCTGCGCGGCCAGCGGCGCGGGCGGCAGCGCTAACGCAACAGCCGTCGGCAACGCCGCAAGCGCGGCCGGACGCTGCTGCGGGGACGGCGGCGGGGGCGAGATTCCCGGCGCGGTGGATCTCACGGGCAAGCGGCTGCTGCACGAGCGCGACCTGCGCGAGCACAACGTCCGCAGCGGTAGCGTCGTCCGGGTGTCCAGGCGCGCGATAGTCACCGCGCTGGCGAGCGACTACGCCAAGGGCCACGGCGTGAAGATTGTGAGAGAGCAGGGCGCGTGAGCGGCGCGGTTTGCGCGGCGGGAGGGATTGCGGCATGGGCCTTCTGGAGCAAATATTTCAGGCGGGCATCGTCGGCGCGGGCGGCGCGGGCTTTCCCACCCACAAAAAGCTGGCGCCGGGCGGGGGCGAGCCCCCCGACACGCTGCTCATTAACGCGGCCGAGTGCGAGCCGCTGCTCGCGTCCGACCGCTACGCCATGCGCCATTTCGCCACCGAGATCGCCGAGGCACTGGCCCTGCTGAAAACCGAGTTCCGCTTCAGCCGCGTCGCCATCGGCACGAAAAAGAAATACGCGGCCGAGATCGCCGCGCTGAAAGCCGCGCTGTCCGCGATTGGCGCGGAGGCGGAGATCTGCGGCCTGGACAGCTTTTACCCCGCCGGCGACGAGCAGGTGCTGGCCTACGAGGTCACGGGCAGGACAGTGCCGCCGGGCGGCATCCCGCTTGAGGTCGGGATCGTCGTTTTGAACGTCACGACCGCGCTGGCCGTCGGCGCCGCGTCGCGCGGGATCCCCGTGACCGAGAAATACGTCACCGTGACGGGGGAGGTGGCGGAGCCCGCGATTGTGCGGGCGCCGGTGGGCGCGTCGGTGGCCGACTGCATCGCCGCCGCCGGCGGGCCGCGCGTGACGCCGTATGCCATCGTCAAGGGCGGCCCCATGATGGGCAAGCAGCACGGGATGTCCGAGGCGGATAGCCTTTGCATAGGCAAGGCCGACGGCGGCATCGTCCTGCTGCCGGCCGCGCACCCGCTGATCGAGTTCGCGAAAAAGCCGCGCGAGCACATGCTGAACCAGGCGAAATCCGTGTGCATGCAGTGCTCGTGCTGCACGGAGCTGTGCCCGCGCTACCTGATCGGGCACAGGATCCGCCCCAGCCGCGTGATGCGCAGCATGGCGACGGGAACCGGGGATGCCGACCTGAGCGACGCGCTCCTGTGCTGCGAGTGCGGCCTGTGCGAGCTGCACGCCTGCCCGATGCTGCTGAGCCCGCGCCGCGTCAACGCCTACGTGAAGGAGCTGCTGCGCGCGAAGGGCGCGAGGGTTTCGGACAGGACGGTTCGCCCGGAGCAGGCGGAGCTCAGGGGCTACCGGCGCGTCGCGCAGAGCCGCCTGATATCGCGGCTTTCGCTGTCCGCGTACCCGGCGCACATAGACAGGCTCGCGATCTGCCGCCCCGCGACGGTGCGCGTGCCGCTGAAGCACGGCCCCGGCAGGCCCGCGTCGCCGCTCGTGAAGCCGGGCGACAGCGTGCGGGCGGGCGACGCGATCGCCGGCGTCGCGTTCGAGGACGTGGGCTGCATGGTTCACGCGTCGATTAGCGGCACCGTGTCGGAGGTCGGCGCCTCGGACATCGCCATCGTCGGGGGCGGGG
>JAISFK010000326.1 GCA_031263625.1 Clostridiales bacterium | reverse complement strand
ACCTCGCCGAGCTGTCATACGCGGTCATCAGGAGCACGGCTACGGGAACCACCGTCGAGGAGATGGCGGAGGCCATTCCGCACATCGTGATAATAAATTTTCTCGACTTCCCGATTCGCAGCGACAACCCTGACTGGCTCCAGCCCGTCCACCTTGTCTTTGACAAGGAGCCGCGCCGCGCGGCATACGAGAAGCTGGAAATATTCAACGTGCAGCTCCCGTGGTTCGCGAAGCACGAGCCGGACTTCGGCGACGACGGCGAGTGCTGGCTGTACACCATGTATCAGGCCCATATCAAGGGAACAACGCCGCAGGAGGTAATTGCGATGGACGACAGGCTTGCCCGGTTTGAAACTACCAACCCCGGATTCCAGCAGTTTGAGACGCGCTTCCGCGAGGCGTGCGCCAACCCCGATCTGCTTGACATCATGCGCATGGAGACCAGCGAGCGCATACGCCAGGCCGGCATGATCAAGGCCGCAGAGAATCGGGGGGCAAGAGAAGGGGAAAAGCGAGGGGAAAAGCGAGGGGAAAAGCGAGGGGAGAAAAGCGGGGCAAAAAGAAATGCGCACGAGGTTGCCTTGCGCCTGCTGAAAGACGGCATCCCGCTTGGCAAAATTGCGGAATACTCTGGCCTGACGCCCGAAGAAGTGGCCGCCCTGCAAACTCCCGCCAAATAGCGAAGGGCACGCGGCCACATTTGGCAACCGGGGGCAATTCGGGGCCAATCCGGCTGTCCGATTCTTCGTTGACGATAAAGGCAAACAGGCGTATGGTCAATATATAATGCTTGCCAACAAGTCGAAAAGGCAGTGATGCAGATGGCGGCGGCACAAAAACTCGCGGAAGTTGAGGTAATGACCGATTATCAGTTTATACTCGTGTTCGATTGGGGATTCCGACCGCAAATTGCGGTCGGACAGAGGAAACGAGTATTACTGACCCGCGTTAATGGAAAATTCAAATGCTCGTCAGTATAGATCGATTATTCGCATGATTAGGCAAATGGTGGCGGCCAAAGTGGCCGCAGGTGAAGATCCGAAAGAGATAATAAAGGCGCTGGGTGAACTGCTTGAGGGCGCGGACTATACTCGTGTTCGATTGGGATTCCGACCGCAATTTGCGGTCGGACAGAGGAAACGAGTATTACTGACTCGCGTTTATGGTAAATTCAAATGCTCGTCAGTATAAAATGAAAATGATTAAGCTGCAGGGTGGGCGCCATACAGTCGGCGCCCGCTTTTCATTGGCCGCAACGCGCACAGCTGGCGCTCTGCGAGCATGAAAACGCAAATCCCGCCCCGCCCGCGACTAATGCAGTCGCGGGCGGGGCGGGATGCTGTGCAGTCCTTGTTTGGCGCTCTTGCGCACTGGCGCGGCCCGCCAATTTGCCGCCGGCTATCGGCGGCGCGGAGTCGCCGCGCAGGCGCGACAGGCAACCTTTACGAGAAATCGAGTTCCTTGTTGGTCAAAATAGCAACATCCGAATCTAGCGCTCTTTCCGTCCCTGTATGTATTGCTTTTACCTCGATATCCAGTGTGATCGTTGTCGTAATGCTGGCTCCGGCCAATTTTGCCAGCTCAACTACGTTGATGGTGGTCGTTGTGCCATCGCACGGAACAGTAAACGTGGGTGGCAGTCCGGTCACTGATGAGTTGTTCGTCGTCAGCGTCACTTCAAATACCGCTATGTTCGTAGTCGTCGTCATTTCAATTTCAATCTGGTTCGTTGACGTTCCGACAGCTTTCACAACAGGCGTGCCAAGCTTTCCTGCGGCTATGCTCGCGCTTGTGCTTATGCTCGCGCTGCTTGCGCTCGTGCTTGCCACTTCGCTTGAGTTTTTGCTGTCCACGACGCTCGCGCTTATCGTGGCGCTCGCTGTTGCGCTTTGCACCAAGCTTGTACTCGTGCTTGCCGTTGCGCTTTGCGCCGAGCTCACGCTCTCGCTTTCGCTTGTTTCGTCACTCACGCTCTTGCTTGCGCTCTCAACTGCGCTGGACGAAAGACTGTGGCTGTCTGCCAAACTTGAGCTCAGCGCCTCGCTCTCGCTGAATGTCGTGCTCAGGCTCTCGCTCGCGCTGAACGCCGTGCTCAAACTCGAGCTCAGCGCCTCGCTCTCACTGACTGATTCGCTCTCGCTCTCGCTGGCCGATGGGGTCAGGGCTGACACGCTCAGGCTCAAACTTACGCTCTCGCTGAGCGCTTCGCTTGCGCTCGCGACTTCGCTGGACGAGAGGCTGGCGCTTGCGGCCAGGCTCGCGCTCTGGCTGAGCTCATCCGCTGTCGCCGCCACTATTTCCATCGTCAGCTCGACCGTTTCAACCGCGGTCGCGCTGCCCTTCGACAGCGTGAGCGTGAACTTGTAGGAGCCGTCCGTCCCGGCCGGGTTGGCCGAATCTCCCGCGACGGCCGCCACAAACGCCTTTTCGTTCACGACGTATGACACGCCGCCCAAGTTGCGCGCGGCGAAAATGGCGCCCGCGGCCGCTTTCGCGCTGGCAGCCGTCAGCGCGTCAAACTGGCTCGCGCTGTAGCTCAGCTCCTCGGCCACTACCTTCGCGTTCGCGACTTCCGCTACGTCCAGCAAGCCCGTGTCGCTGGAGCTATTGTCGCCCCCGCCGCCGCCGCCTCCGCCACCGCCGGGCGTTGTCGTCGTCGTGCTCGAGCTGTCCGTCGCCGTGGACGACGACGAGCTGGTTTCGCGCTCGATTTTCGTGCCCTCTGTTTCGACCTTTGCCTCGGCCCTGGCGCTGACTGTCACTTCGCCGACCGCCCCATCGCCCGCTATCTCGGCGCTGCCGCTCTTTACCGCGACTTCGGCGATCTCGCCGTCGGCGCCGGCCGTGATCACGGCTTCGCCCGCGCTGACCGAGATCTGCCCCACCGCGCCGTCCACGGCGATCTGCGCGCTGTCCGCGCCGGCGCCGATGTCGATGCTTTCCACCTTCGCGCCATTATCGACGTTCACGATCGCCGCCGCGCCCACGACGGCGATGTGCCCGATCTCGGAGCCCTCGCCAACCCTGAGCACCGTGTCCGCGCCGACCGTCACTTCCTCGAAGCTGCCTGCCAGTATGGTTCCCGCCGAGCCGTCCGCAATGCTGACGGGGCCCACGAGCGAGCTGCCCTCCGTCGCCACGCGCACCGCGCCCGTCGCCTCGTCTGTCTTGACTGACACGGCGCCGACGCTCGAATTGAGGATCCGTATGCTGTTCGGGCCGCCGCCGCGCACGAACATCGTGCCCTCGAGCGTCGAGCCGGACAGCGTGAACTCCCCGTCCTTCAGGCCCTGCGTCGCATACAGGTCGCCGCCTATGAACGAGTCGTCCAGATCGACGCCGGACACGTTGACCAGCGCCGCGCCGCCTTCAATATCGACGGAATACGTGCCCGCGACGCTGTAGTAGCCCTTGATGATGTTGTCCAGCACCTGGACCGCCTCGGCGCGCGTCAGGTTCCCGCCGGGGTTCAGCGCGCCGCCGCTGCCCTGCACATAGCCCTTCGCCGCAAGGCCGCCCACCTCGGCGCGCGCCCAGCCCGACACGGCGTCAGCGTCCGAGAAGCCGTCAAGCCCCCGCTCGTTCGGCGCGATCTCGAACACGCGCGCGAGCATCGCGAACGCCTGCTCGCGCGTGATGCTGTCATTGGCGCTCACAAGCCCGCCCGATCCGTTCAGGACGCCGGCGCCCGTCAGCTTCAGCACGTGGCCGTAGTACCAGTCCGTCTCGCTCAGATCGCTGAAAATGTTCGCGCCGTCCTTCTGGTAGCTGAACACGACGTCGAGCACCTTGAACAGCTCGCCGCGCGTGATCAGGCCGTCCGGGGCGAACGTGCCGTCCGTGTAGCCTCCCAGCACCGAATAGCCCGCCCACCTGTCGATCGGCGCCTGCGCCCAGTGGCCGCCCGTATCCGGAAAATCCGCATACGCCGCCATGGACGCCGCGGAAAACACCAGCATCACGGCGCAAATCAAGACTGCAGCTCTTTTTTGCATAAATTACCCTCCCCAAAAATAAAAAATAAAGCGGCAAACGTATGCGGCGAAGGCAGGCCAGATGAATACTTGACTTCGCATACACTTACACATTCTTAGCATTTTTACCACTTGCAAATTCAGATTAAACAACAATATCCGAACCGGAATCGGAGCCAGAACCGAAACCGAAACTGGAGCTGCGGCTGCAACGGGCCAGCGGCTGGCGGCTGGCGGCTGCAACGGGCCGGCGGCCGGCAAAAAAACAAAAAATTATACTCGTGAGCGATTGAAATTCCGACCGCAAATTGCGGTCGGATAAAGGAAACGAGTATTACTGACTCGCGATTATGGAAAATTCAAATGCCCGTCAGTATAAAGCGCCGCAGGAAAACTCCCGCAGCGCCTTAACATCCCATATTATTGGCCGCCGCATTTGCGCATTTATCTACTGTTTCCTAAACGGCGCTTATCTGATTTACATTCGCATAATATCACAACCGCGAAAGAAAATCCATACTAAATTGAAATAAAATTTACTCATACCTCAGCGCCTCTATGGGATCCAGCCCGGCGGCCTTGTTCGCCGGGTAGTACCCGAAAAACACCCCGATCAGCATCGAGAACACCACCGCCACCACAATAATGAACGGCGTCGGGAATGTCGGCAGATCCAGCAAATACCCGCCCAAATAGCCCAGCGCGATGCCGGTCACGATCCCTATGATCCCGCCTATGGCGCAGACGATGATCGCCTCCACGATGAACTGGGTGCGTATGGCGGAATTTCGGGCGCCCAGCGCCTTCCTCGTCCCAATTTCCCGCGTCCGCTCCGTCACGGAAACCAGCATGATGTTCATGACGCCCACCCCGCCGACAATAAGCGAGATCCCTGCGATAACCGCCACGGCGACGGACAGCGTGCCCATCATCGTCGTCATCGCCGACATCATCGACTCCATGCTGATGGCGTTGACCTCATACCTGGGGTTGCTCGCGTAAAACGTGTTGAAGAAATTCTGGGTGTCAACCACCATCTTTCTGGCGTCAACGCTGGACGAAAGCATGACGATAAAGTTTTGGTAGCCCCTGTCGATCGACGCGATGGCGCGGTTGGTCGTGATGGGGATGTACAGGTCCGTCCTTATGTCCTTGTCCGGCCCGAAGGAAGGCATCATCATGGTCTGCTCGTGCTTGTACACGCCGACAATCGTGAACGTTTGCAGGTTGTTCCCGACGGACACCTTGATTTCCTGGCCGAGCGGGTTTTTCCCCGACGGGAACATGTTGGACACGAATTTGTCCGACACCACGGCCACATAGCGGTTGGCCTTGATGTCGCCGTCGCGCAGGTAGCGCCCGCTGATCATCTCGACATTGTTGGCGGTGCCGTAGCCGACGTTCGTCCCGACGACGGTGACGTTCGCGTACAGCCGGCCCTCCTGCGCCCTGCCCGGCCCCCCCGCGTTGGAAAGGCTCACCGCGATAACGCTGTCCCCGTAGGCTTCCATGTACGTATCGATCATCTCGTCGGTCAAAAGGTCCTCTTCCTTGATGCTCGCGCCGCCGATATTGTTCAATGAGGCGCTGCGGTCGGCGTCCTTGCTCTGCAAGTTCACGAGCATGTTCGTCGCGCCCAGCCCCTCCATCGCGGAAGTGACCGAGGCCGTCATCGAGTCGCCGACCGTCACGATGCCTATGACGGAGCCGATGCCGATGATGATGCCGAGCATCGTGAGCAACGACCTCATTTTGTTTGAACGCAGGCCCTCTATCGCGAGCTGCAAATTTTCGAGAAACAGCATAGCCCTCACCCCTCCTGCCCCGCGGCCGGATCCGTAGCCGGATCCGCCGCGGGGAAACGCTCCGAAACGATGCGCCCGTCCACAATCGTCAGCACGCGCTCAGTTTCCGAGGCGAGCCGCTCGTTGTGGGTTATAAGTATGACGGTCTTTTTTTCCTGGCGGTGCAGCTTGTGGAAAATATCCATGACAAGCCGCCCCGTCTTCGAGTCAAGCGCCCCGGTCGGCTCGTCCGCGAGGATGATGGACGGGTCGTTGGCCATGGCGCGCGCGATCGCCACGCGCTGCTTCTGCCCGCCCGAAAGCTCGTTCGGCAGATGGGTGAGCCGGTCGCCCATCTCGACAAGCTCCAAAAGCTCCCTCGCCCTTCTCGACCGCGCCCCCGCGGCCACCCCGTTGTAGAGCAGCGGGAGCTCGACATTGCGCAGGGCGTTGCTGCGCGGTATCAGGTTGAAGGTCTGAAAAACGAAGCCTATCTTCTGGTTGCGTATGTCCGAGAGCTCATTGTCGGACAGCTGCGAGATATCCTCGCCGTCCAGCCTGTAGTCGCCGGAGGTCGGCCGGTCGAGCGCGCCGATCAGGTTCATCAGGGTTGACTTTCCGGAGCCCGACTGCCCGACTATTGAAACGAACTCGCCCTTTTTAATCACCATGTTGATGCCGTGAAGGATCTGGAGCTCGTTGGGCGTCCCGACATAGAATGACTTTATTATGCCCGCCATTTCGATAACCATTTCGTCCATGCAAGAACCCCCCTCCTACTTTAGCGTGAGCGCCATTCCATCCGTGACCACTGACGCGTCGTTCAGTATTTTCATGCCGTCGCCGAGCCCGTCGCCGCGTATCTCCACGTTAAAATCGGACTCCATGCCGGTTTCCACGTAGACCTGCCTGGCGACATGCCGGCCGTCGCCGCTCTCCTCCGCGACGAACACCGTGCCGCCGCCGTCCTCGTCGAGCAGGATCGCGTCATACGGCACCTTGTAGACGCCGTCCCTTCTCTCGATCTCTATGGTCAGCCTGGTTTCCATGCCGATGCGCAAGTCCGAGCGCTCGGACACCAGAACCTCCGTGCCGAACTCAATGTCGGACGCCGGGTTCGTGTCGCCGTAGGCGTTCTTGGCGGCCGCCGGATCGATCTTGGCGATTACCCCCTTGTAGACCGCGTCCCCCGTGGAGTCCGACTTGATCGTAGCCGGCATGCCGGGCTGGACGCGGCCGACGTCGTACTCCCTGATCTTTGTCGTGATCTTCAGGTTCTCGGTGTCCTCGATGACGAACAGCAGCCCGGAGCCGGCCGCGCCCTCCTTGGCGTACACGGCCGTGACCGTCCCGCCGATGGGCGCGGTAATGGTCGAGTCCTTGAGCTGCTTCTCCAGTTTTTGGATGGCAATGAGCTGGGAGTCCAGATTCGTGGTTATCTCGGCGCTCTCCACGCTGCTTTTCAGCCTTTCGATCTCCTGGAGCGCGTTTATCTGCACCGTGTCCAGCGCGGCGAGCGCGTTGTCGTAGCTCAGCCGCGCCGACTGGAGCGAGCGCTCCGCCTGCTCCAGCGCGCGCTTTTGCGCCGTCTGGGCGCTTTCGAGCGAGACGACGGCGTCGCTGTATTTGTTCTGCGCCATCGTGTGGGCGTCTTCGGCGCGCCGGAGCTCGTCCTGGGTCGCGCCGCCCGCCTCGAACAGCGCGCTGGCGGTCTCCAGCGCGTCCTTTTTAATCTCCAAGTCCAGCTCCGCGCTCACGAGCGCGCTTTCGGCGCCCGTGACCCTTGTGTCCGCGTTTTGCTCATAGTCGTAAAGCGCTTCGTCATAGCTCTTTTGGGCGTTGCTCAAGTTCATTTTGGCCGTTTTCAAAGACGACTCGGCGCTCAGGATTTGGCTGTTCGTGCTGTTGTCCAGATTTTCGGTCGCTTCGTTGTAGACTCTCGTGCTGTTTTCGAGCTGCTTCAGCGAGTTCTCCTGCGAGACGGAGAGATCGGCCTTGCGCCCGGCTATGTCCAGCTCGAGGTTCTCCGTGTCCAGCGCCGCGAGCGTCTGCCCCGCCGCGACGCGATCCCCTGCCGAGACGTCCACCCGCATGATCGTGTAGCCGAGCGTCGAATAGACCACGCGCTTCTCGACCGACTCGACGCTGCCTTTGGCGCTCAGGCTGTCGATGATCTCGCCCTTTGAAATCTCCGTATAGCTCATGGCGGGCAAGGCGCCCCGCGCCGAATACGCAAAAACCGCTATGCCGACCACGGCCGCAATCAACACGCAGGCGCCGATTTTTAAGCGCTTGGCCCTCTTTTTTTTAGCTTTCTTTTTATCCATAGCTCGACATCCCCTTTTTTCTTGCCCTTATTTCTTGAGAGCATACCGCCCGAATATTAACTGTTTTTAAACGAAATAGAACGCTTTGTTTAATATTATAACCCATGATGACGGCGGGCGCATGAATATTTTCGTTGTTTAAGGCAGGCGCTTTTAGGTAAAACTAATAAGTAAACCAAATAAGCAATGTTGCAGGCTACAGACAGCGCCGCAGCGTCGCAGCGTCGCGGCGCCGATTGGGCGCGCGGGCAAAGCGGCGCACGGGCAGAGCGGGCGAGCGAAAAAAGCAGGCAAGCGAGCAAAGCGGGGAAAATATGGAGCGAGTTTTCCACATGGCGCCAGAGTGTCTTCCAATGCCGAGAATAATCGACCTGTCGCACCCGATAACGGCCAACATGAGCGTATATCCGGGCGATCCCGCCGTGGAGGTGCAGACGGTCAGCCGCTACGAGGACGGCGGCTACTTTGTCAGCAGGATAGTCGTCGGCTCCCACGCGGGCACGCACGCCGACGCGCCCGTGCACAAGATACCCGGGGCCAAGTCCGTCACCGACATGGGCATCGCCGCGTACATCGGCTTTCGCTGCTACGTCATGGACATAAGCGGCTTCGAGCGCATGAAGGAGCTGTCGGCCGGAATGGTGAGGCGCCTGTTCGGCGGCGCGCTCAAAGGCTGCGACAGCGTGCTCCTGAAGACCGGCTGGAGCGCAAAATGGGGCTACGCCGATTACTACAAGGCTTTTCCTGGCATCGCGGAGGACACCGCGCTGTATTTTGGGGAGGCGGGCATCCGCGTGATCGGCCTCGAAACCCCGTCTGTCAACGCGAAGTTCGACTCGCGCGTCCACTACGCGCTGCTGTCAAGGGATCTGGCCATAGTGGAAAATCTTGCCAATCTGCATCTGATATCGAGGGACTACGTGGAATTTCACGCCGTGCCGCTGAGCCTGCACGGCCGCGACGGCTCGCCGGTGCGGGCGTATGCCATCGAGCGCTGAGGGGGGCGCTGGCGCGGGCGGGCGTATGCCATAGGGCGCTGAGGAGCGACGCGGCGGGCGTATGCCATCGAAGCGCTGGGGGGGGCAGTGTGGGCGTATGCCACAGAGCGCTGAGGGGGCGGCGCGGCGAGCTGAGGACCATAGTGTTGCATTTCAGAGGCACGCCAGCCAGCATACAGATGCAATCGATTCGTTTTCCCTGTCATTTGAGGGTCTGGCCCGGAATCCAGCATTTGATTTTGGATTCTGGGACAATCCCTTGAAATATGCGCCTTACGCGCCGCCGGCGGGCGACAAGATCGCCAGCGTCAGCGTCAGCCGAATGTCGCCGCCCTGCCCGGCCTGGGCGGCGCCCGCGCTCATGGAAACGGACTTTTCCGCAAAGGCGGCCAATATTTCTTCGACAATCTTCGCCGCGGCCCCGCTGCCGGCGCTTATCGTCCACGCGACCGATTCGGGCGATTTGCGCCTCGCGCTCATCGTGCTGCCGGAGTGGCTTCGGACTATTTCGCGTATCGTCTTTTCGGCGGCCGCCGCGTTGGCGGCCAGATCGCTGAACGACAGCTCGTATGTTTTTCCCGATGGCTCAGGCTTCGGCTCCGGTTCAGGCTCAAGCCCAGACTCGGATCCAAGCGCCGATTCCGGCTCGGCCCCGGCCACGCCGCCTGCCGCCCCCCCGGCCTGCCGGGCCGGCAGATCGGGCTGCGCGGGAGCGCCAGATGTTTCCGCTGCTTCCGCTGTCTCCGCGCCCTGCCCGCGCGCCGCGCCGTATTCGGGCGCGGCGCTTGCGCCGCCCGCCGAGCCGATTGCCGGCGC
>JAISFK010000197.1 GCA_031263625.1 Clostridiales bacterium | reverse complement strand
CTCACGCTTGCCGCCCGCGTGCTGGAAAAGCCAGTGGAGGCGATGACGGCGGCCGAGATGTGGGCCGTGTTCCTCGCCAAGGCCGACAGGCCGGAGTGCGGCAAAGTGGTCGGAGAGATTATCAAACGACGGGAGGGGATTTCTGTGGCGGACGCAATGCTGCGGACAATAAGCCAGGACGAATACGAGCGCGCGCGCTTCCACTCGCGCAAGATGGCCCTGCAAGACGAGGAGCACAACCGTGCGGTCACATTGAAAGAGGGCAAGGAAATTGGCGAAAAAAAAGTTCTGGCCGCTCTTGAAAAGTTCGGAGCGGATCCCGCGCTCATAAGCCAGGTCGCGGAGTACATAAAAAATCAAAAGCGCTGATCGGCAACGACGCAATAAACCACAAAATAGAGTTTGCGCCATGGGGCCGATAAAAAAGTGACAAAAAAAGTGGAAAGTGTCATTGAGAAGCAAAGAGAAACCAAAGTAACGCTCGGGTGCGACGTTTTGGTGGCTGGCGGCGGGATTGCGGGAATCTCCGCCGCCCTTGCCGCCGCGAGAAGCGGAGCCGAGGTCTTGCTCGCGGAAAGGGAATATGCGCTCGGCGGGTTGGCCACCTTGGGGCTTGTCGCCATTTACCTTCCCCTGTGCGACGGCATGGGGCGGCAGGTGACTTTCGGCATCGGCGAGGAGCTGCTCAGGCTTTCGATAAAACACGGGGCCGAAGGCAGATACCCCGGAGCATGGCTGGAAAACGGCACCGCCGAGGCGCGCAGGCAAAAGCGGTTTGAGGTTCAGTTCAACCCCCATCTTTTTGCGATAGAAGCGGAGATGCTGTTGCTCAGAGAAGGGGTAAAAATCCTTTACGGCACCCTCGTTTGCGACGTGGTCAAAGAAGGCTGGAAAATCAGCCACGCCATTGTGGAAAGCAAGAGCGGCAGGAGCGCAATCCGGGCGAAGTCTGTCGTGGATGCCACGGGAGACGCGGACATATGCAAAATGGCGGGCGAGGCCACCTGCGTTTTCGCGCAGAAAAACGCGCTGGCAAATTGGTACTATTACGCTGAAAGCGGCAGCGTGAAGCTGGAAATGCTGGGAGTGGCGGACACCGTCGGGGACGGCGAGGACAAGAGCGCGCAAAAGCCCCTGATCGGCAGGCGCTTCACGGGCCTCGACAGCATTGAAACAAGCGAAATGGTGTGCCTTGGCCATGAGCAGATGATTAAAAACGTGCTCAGGCGGCGCGAGGCGGATCGCTCCCACACGCCGGTCGCCATGCCCTCCATCCCGCAGTTGCGGATGACAAGGCGGCTTTCGGGCGCGTGCACGCTTGACGGCAAAGAAACTGGCAAAGAAACGCGCGGGCATTTTGATAACAGCATAGGGGCTATCGGGAACTGGCGGGAGCCGGGGCCGGTGTACGAGCTACCGTTTGCGGCCTTGCACGGGAGCCGCGTCAAAAACCTTATCGTTGCGGGAAGGTGCATATCGGCGGACGGCTACATGTGGGACATGTGCAGGGTCATTCCCGGCTGCGCCGTGACAGGGGAGGCGGCAGGCACCGCCGCCGCCATGTCTGACGACTACGCGGGCCTGGATATTTCCGACCTCCAAAAGGAACTGGAGAGAAAAGGACACCAGATTGTTTAAGATTGTTTAACGCATGCGAGCGCTATCTTCAATCTTGATTCCGTAGCAAAAATGAGATATAGTATGGTTAATATGTTGCTACGAAAGGAACGGCGGCTTTATGCAAATCAAACCATCCGCGGCAATCCGGCAAAATTACAACGAAATAGCGGCATTGTGCCGCACGACAAATGAGCCGGTTTTTCTCACTAAAAACGGCGAGGGCGATCTGGTGGTGATGGATATGGATACTTATGCCCGCCGCGAAAAGATGCTGAAGTTGCGCGAGGAGCTGCTGTCTGTTGAGGAAGATCGCGCCTCCGGGATGTCAGGCGCGACGCCGGATGATTTGGAAAGCTATCTGGACGCCGTTATCGGCGAGGCGGAACATGACGCAGTATAGAGTGATTGTATCCGACCGCGCAAAGACGATGCTGGGGGCTCACATTAAGTTTATGGCGCAAATCAACCCCTCTGCCGCCCGCGATATAAAAACGAGGCTACTTGCCGCGATACGGTCGCTTTCAACAATGCCCGAGCGGCTCCCTTTCCTTGACGAGGAGTTTGTTCCGCGTGGAAAGTACCGCAAAATGTTTGTGGAACGGCGGTATTTGCTCCTGTGCCAAATCAAGGAGCAGGCAGTTTATGTGGATTATATTGTGGACTGTCGGCAGGACTACGGCTGGCTGATGGCTGGCGCGTTAAAATAGTTATTGGCATAAATAAATTTTCAAGCGCAAAAAAACGCGCTTTCGTGCTCGAGTTTCTGCGCTAAAACTCAGAGCGGAATGGTCATAAATATGGAAAAGCTCAGGGCGGTAGTTGAAAGGCTCACATTCGTAAACGAGCAGAACGGGTTCAGCGTCATAAAGGTCAAGGTCGCGGGCGTCCCGGATCTCGTGACTGTCGTTGGCAAGTTTGCCGGCATAAACGCGGGCTCCGCGGCGGAGTTCCATGGCAAATGGATCGTCGATTCCAAATACGGCAAGCAGTTCGCCGCCAGCGCGTACCGCGAAACCATGCCGGCCACGCTTTCGGGCATCGAAAAGTACCTGGGCAGCGGCCTGATCAAGGGGATAGGCCCCGTCAACGCCCGGCGGATTGTCCGCTATTTCCGCGAGGACACGCTGCGCGTCATAGACAATGAGCCGCGCAGGCTCGCGGAGGTGCCCGGCGTCGGCGAAAAGCGCGTTGACATGATCATCGCGGCGTGGCGGGAGCACAGGGAGATCAAGAACGTCATGCTCTTTTTGCAGGAGTACGGCGTTTCGACCGCATACGCCACGAAGATATTCCGCGCGTATGGCAACAGGAGCATCGAGCTCGTGAAGCAGAACCCGTACCGGCTGGCCGACGACATATGGGGCATCGGCTTCGTCACGGCGGACAAGATCGCCCAAAAAATGGGCGTAGACCCCGCGTCGGAGCAGCGCTGCAAAGCCGGGCTCGCATACGTGCTGAACAAGTTTTCGGACGACGGCCACTGCTACGCGCTCAGGGGCGACCTGGCGGAAAAGGCGGTCGCCATGCTGGAGGTGGGCGAGGCGCTCGTCGAGGCGTCGATCGGCGCACTCGTGTCCGAGGAAAAGATCATCTGCGAGGACGGCGACAAGCTGTACCTTCCGGCGTTTTACCACAGCGAGGCGAACGTGTCGAAGCGCATCGCGGAAATATGCCGCTGCGCCGGGGCGGGCGCGGGCACGGGCGGCGCAAGCACGGGTGCAGGCGTGGCGGCGGGCGCGGGCCACGGCGTAGCGGGTGGAGCGGGTGCCGGCAGTGGAGCGGGCCACGGCGCGGGCAGAGGCGCGGGCGGGGCGGGCGCAAGCGGGACGGGCGCGGCTGCCGGTGCAAACGCCCCCAGCGCCGGCGCGGGCGTCGCGGGCGCCGGCAGTGGAGCGGACCACGGCGCGGGCGTCGAGGACGTGATCCGGTGGACGGAGGCCGAAACCGGGGTCGTGTACGACGACATCCAGAAAGACGCCGTCCGGCGCGCCGTGCAGTCAAAATTCATGGTGCTGACGGGAGGCCCCGGCACGGGCAAGACGACCACCACCTGCGCCATCATCAACGCCTGCGAGCGGCTGGGCGCGAAAGTCATGCTGGCCGCGCCGACGGGCAGGGCGGCAAAGCGGATGTCCGAAACGACCGGGCGCGAGGCCAAGACCATCCACAGGCTCTTGGAGATACGGCCCCCGGACGGCTACAAGCGCAACAAGGACAACCCGCTGCCGTGCGACGTCCTGATCATAGACGAGGCGTCCATGCTGGACATCCTCCTGACCAACAGCCTGCTGAAGGCGGTGCGCCCCGGCGCGTCCGTCATATTCGTCGGCGACGCGGACCAGCTGCCGTCCGTCGGGCCGGGCAACGTGCTGAAGGACGTAATAAACTCCAGAACCGTGCCGTCCGTCGAGCTGAAGCGCATATTCAGGCAGGCCAGGAGCAGCGACATAGTCACGAACGCGCACAAGATCAACGCCGGCGAGTTCCCGTTCATCAACAACGGCAAGGGCACCGACTTTTTCTTCATCGAAAAAAACGAGCCGGCGGAGGTCGCCCAGACCATCCTCTCCCTGTGCAAGGAGCGCCTGCCGAACTACTACCGCGCCGACCCGCTCGAGGACATCCAGGTGCTGTGCCCGATGACGCGCGGCGAAACCGGCTCCGCGAGCCTGAACGCGGAGCTGCAGAAGCTGCTCAACGGCAACCGCGAGTCCGTCCGCTACGGCGCGGCGGAATACATGCTCGGCGACAAGGTCATGCAGATCAGGAACAACTACGACAAAAACGTGTTCAACGGCGACATTGGCAGGATTACCGGCATCGACGCCGAGGCGCGCTCCGTCGCCATAACGTTTGACGGCAACGGCGTCGAGTACGACCAGTCGGAGCTGGACGAGGTGGCGCTCGCCTACGCGATCACCGTGCACAAGAGCCAGGGCAGCGAGTACCCCATCGTAGTCTGCCCCGTCACCACGCAGCACTTCATGATGCTCCAGAAAAACCTGCTGTACACGGCCGTCACGAGGGCCAAAAGGGTTCTCGTGCTCGTCGGCTCGAAGAAGGCGCTCGCGATAGCGGTGAAGAACAAAAAGAGCGCGCAGCGCAACACTTTGCTCGCGGAGCGGCTGAAAAGGGACATGGCCGCCCCCTAGGCAACGCCCGCAACGCCCGCCCTTAGGCATCGCCCGCGTCGCCCGCATCGCGCCCGCCCCATGTGCGGCCGGAAAGGGACATGGGCGACCTCCCTCCATGTGCGGCTGGAAAGGGACATGGGCGGTCTCCCTCCGTGTGCGCTGCCCGTGCGCGGCTGAAAGCCCGGCTATTCCCTCAAAACCCGTCGGCGGGATGGACAGGGGGCTGGGGATGTTCGCAGATCTCAACGCCCTCCCCAAGACCACATGGTACAGCACCTATTCCGACGCCGTCGGGCGGGAGGGCAACGCTGTATTCCTCAAGTCGCTCAACCAGATATTTGCGGGGCGCGGGCTGCTGTCGGACACGGCGAACCTTGATTTCACCGCAACCCCCTACATTTTTTACTAGAAACTGGTTTGATCATTATGGCTTCATGATTGAACCGTATAAAGGTTTTCAAGCAGTTTGAAGGCGTCACGCCGGGGCAGTTCCGCAACGGGATGGGAACCCGCGCACGCGAGCCTTCATGCTATGCTGACGAGCATTTGGATATACCATAAACGCGAGTCAGCAATACTCGTTTCCTCTGTCCGGCCGCAAATTGCGGTCGGAATTTCCAATCGAACACGAGTATAGTCTGCGAAGGAATGGTGCATCAGGCACAATCCCTTCGCCGTTGCCCCGATAGGGCCATGCCGGGCGAAATGGGAATGCGCCAAAGCCCTGTCGAAAAATCCGCAAACGGCCCACGTGCGCGCGCGTAATGTACGAAATGCGCGTAATGGCCCGCAATGCACGAATTAGCCCGTAAATGCGCATAAAATGGCCCACAATGCCCGCAAATGCACATGCACATGCTAGGTTGGATCCCGCAGTCGAAATTTTGCCGCCAATGCGCTATAATTATTGACTGACGGGCGTAAGGGCTGGCTGGGCTGGCGCATGAAAGGGCGGGTGCATAGATGACGGGCGGTTGCACGGGCGATACGGGGCAGGATCATA
>JAISFK010000186.1 GCA_031263625.1 Clostridiales bacterium | reverse complement strand
TGTCCGCGCTGACCGACAGCTTTATCCTGTATCAGATAGGGCGGTACGACGTAAAGGGCAAGCAATACCTGAAAACAGGCGACAAATACTATGCCGCCGACATCGGCCTGCGCTATGCGTTGCTCGGCGCAAATAAAGCGGACATGGGGCATATCCTCGAAAACGTCATATTCCTTGAGCTGATGCGCCGCGGCTACGAAGTCTATGTCGGAAAGGTCGGGAATAGGGAGGTTGATTTTATCGCCGTGGGCGATGAGGGCGAGGAATATTACCAGGTGGCGCACACCGTGACTGATCCGGACGGAGCGACCTTGCGCCGCGAACTTGCGCCGCTGGAATCCATTAACGACCATAACCCGAAATTCCTTTTGACAATGGATAACACGCCGCTCACCTCGCACAACGGCATCAAGCAAATCAACGCGCTGGACTGGCTCTTGAAATAGCGCTCGCGAAAAATGCGGGCGCGGGAAAAACACCCGCCTATGCGAAAAGCCCCTCAACTGTCAAGGGCGACATTGGCTGGTTCTAGCTGACTTTTTTTTGTCCCTCACTTCATCTTTGCCGCAACCTTGGCTATCTATCGTGCCTATGTTGCGGCTGGTGAAGACGCCGGATGTTATACTGACGAGCATTTGAATATCATAAACGCGAGTCAGTAATACTCGTTTCCTCTGTCCGACCGCAAATTGCGGTCGGAATTTCCAATCGAACACGAGTATAATATAGATTCCGCAGGGATTTTAGCGGTGCAGCTCCTCCAGCATGGCCATCACATTGCGCACAGGGGTGCCGTGCGCCACAGCGTTGGACGGCCTTGGGATAAACCGCTCGCCGCCGGCTTCTTCCAGCTGGCGGCGCGTGTCCTCGCGAACTTCGCGCTCCGTCCCGCGCGCCAGCAGCGCGGACGGGGTGTTGCCGAGGACGATCAGCTTGGGGTTGCGGGCGCGCACCGCGCCCACCGCCATCGCCGCGCCCCGATCGGCTTCGCCATAAGCCTGGATGCCGGTCGCCGCGCGGCCTCAGGTCGCAAATTCGGCGCCTGCGGCCAGCAACATACCCTGCATCCAGTCCATTGGCCTGTCGAACAGCTGCAGTTCCCCGTCTTCCGCAGGAAGCGCCCAGCCGGAGTAGCAACCACTGAGATTCCCCTCGCCGTCGGTGCGCGAGTTCACGTATTCCCAGGCTCTCTCGGCCATGCGCGCGTATTTTGGCGGGAGCCAGCCGCAGCGCACGGCCTTGTGGACGCAACAGGCGATCATGATGCTCCCCGTGGTTTCAAGCGGCGCACTTTCATCGTCAACCAGCAGCCGGAAGCCGCCTGACACGTCCTGGTATTTTTCAAGGCCCTCCGCCATCATCGCGAGCTTTTCGACCGTTTCGCCATAGATGGGCTCCGTCCTGTCCAGATAGCCCAATGACTCCGCAATGGCCCAAAGGAGCCACCCAGTAGCCCGGATCCAATACGTTTTGCCCAATCTGCCGTCGCGGAACACTGTCTTCGTCAGCATGGCCCCCCTGTCGAAGAAAAGGTCGGCGAAGCCTTTGAGCTGCACACGCGCCTGGCGCCCAAGCGCGGGCGCCTGCGGCGAATCGAAGGCAGCCGCTGCCAGCAGGGGCGGGATGACGAAAAAGGCCGCGTCCGGTATCGTGAACGGGCGCTCACCGTCGTCGTGGCAAACCAGTCCAAGGCCGTTCCTTGCCGCATGGTGCAGTATCACGTCGCCAGCGTCGAGGCACGCCTGCCGTGCGCCGGCGTGGCCGGTCTGGTCAAACAGCTTTTTGCAGGCATGGCTTATTCCGAAGTAGCCGCAATACGTGCCAATCAGCAAAGCGCCGCCGCGAATGACGCGGCAACGCGGCCCCTCACACGTTTCGTGCAGATCGTCCGGCGCCATCCCCCTGTGGCGCTCGATATGCGACTCAAGCCACCTGGCGGCAAAATCGGCCGCCTCGGGATGGCCGAGCCTGCTGTGATCCAGCGCGCCTGATATCAGCGACGTGCCAAACCAGTCGGTATTAACGCTTTCGGGATCTCTGCCCAAGGCGCGCAACAGCGCCTTTTCAACCTTGCCGTTTCGCATGTGCTCAGGCCGTTCCTTTCCAAATTATAGTTTTATACTCGTGTTCGATTGGTAATTCCGACCGCAATTTGCGGTCGGACAGAGGAAACGAGTATTGCTGACTCGCGTTTATGGAAAATTCAAATGCTCGTCAGTATAGCCCAAAATCAGAGTGCGCCCCGCCCAGCTGCCTGGACGCAAAGAAGCGCAACGCCTCCTCAAAGAGGATCATGTGGGAGCGGTATATCTGCTCGTGCGTGTATTGGACGCCGGGCTGATCGACGATGCACTCGTTGCTCTCGAATATGGCGGCGACGGCGCCCACGGCGTGGTGCAGGGCGCTCGCCAGATTGAATGAAGGCGGCGTGTCTCCGGACGGCAGCGGCGGGAACGGCGGAACGCAAAAGGCGAGCCCTTCGGCGCGCGCCTTCGTGTCGCAGCGCCTCGCCAGCTGCCGGAGCGCCTCGCACGCCTCCAGCGGCGCATACGCAGTCGGCAGCAGCGCGTTCTGCGAGTTGGTGCCGCCGTGCAACATGAGGATGCAGTCGGCGAACTCGTCGATGGCAATGTCGAACAGGGCCTGGGTTTCCCTGGCCATCGGCTTGAAAAACTGGTCGTGGTTGAGATTCACGCCGTCGTCGTTGAAATAGCCGCCAAGAAAGCCCGCAAAGTCCTTGATCGGATGCACCCTCTTGCAGTCGGGCCATCTGCACAGGTTGCCGTCCTTCCACGTCCCCTGCCCCCAGTACTGCAGCTCGTCGTTGCGCATCCCGATCATGGAATCGGGCGCGACGCGCGCGCGCCCGTCCGGGTTGGCGGCCGGCACTATCGTCAGGCGCACGGCGCCCGCCGCCTCAACCAGTCCGCGATTCGCCCGCCCGCCCAGATCCAGTCCTGTTTCCAGCAGGGACACGAGGTTCAGCAGTGCCATAAGCCCCTCGGTTTCCTGGCCGTGAACCGCGCCGACGAGCAGAACGGCGGGCTTTTTCCCCTGCCTGTCCGCATAGAACCGGCTGTCGTGCGCGCCGCACGCAGAACTGTAGTTCGCGCTGCTGGCGACGGCCTGGCGCGCGCCGTACCTGAACGCCCAGACAGGCCGGTTGCCCGCCGAGCGGGCGATTTCGGACACCTCGGCGACTCTCGCGCTCCCGGCCAGCCCGTCCAGCGCGCCCAAATCGCTTTTCCAAAATGCGGGCAAATCCATCGCCGCGCACCTCCCAATGCCATTTTCCTATTTTGCTATTTTGTCATTTCCCTATTTTGCTATTTTTTTATTTGCCGTTTTTCTATTATACTATTTTCCGCTACGGCCTGCTAACCTTTGATGGCCCCAAGCATGACGCCTTTAACGAAATAGCGCTGCAAAAACGGGTACACGCACAGGATCGGGACCGTCGCGACGACGATGGTCGCATACTTCACCGCGTCGGAATACGCCTGATAGTCCTCATTCCCCCCCGAAACCGACAGATTCAGGTTCGTGCTGTTCGTGTTCCCGGAGAGCAGGATCTCCCGCAGGATCACCTGCAACGGAAAGAGGTCGCGGTTGCGCAGGTATATCGTGGGCGCGATGTACGAGTTCCAGATGCTGACGATGTAAAAAAGGGACACGACGGCGAGGGCCGGCGCGGCGAGCGGCGCCATGACCTTCCACAGAATCGTGAAGTCGTTCGCCCCGTCGATGCGCGAAGTTTCCTCCATCTCGTCGGGCAGCCCCTGCAAGAACGTCTTCATGACCAGCAGGTTGTACGTGCTGACCGCGCTGGGCAAAATCATGGCGAAGACCGTGTCGGTCAGCCCGAGGCCGTTCACGATGATAAACGTCGGGATCAGCCCCCCGCTGAAAAACATGGTTATTGTGACAATGACGAGGAAGACGCTTCGGCCGGGCAAGTACTTCCTGGAGAGGGCGTACCCGCCCAGCAGGGTCACAAAGATGCTCAGCGCGCCGCCGGCCACCACATAAAAGAGCGTGTTGAGATAGCTGCGCCATATCCACGAATTTGTAAAGACGATCTTGTACGCCGCGAGCGAGAAGCCCTGCGGAAACAGCAACACCTTGGACGCCGCGTACAGCTTCACAGGGTCGCTGACCGACGCGACCAGCACGTAAAAGATCGGGTAGAACGCGGCCACCGCCAAAAGCGACAGCAAGAGCGCGTTCGCAAGCCTGAACGCCTTCGCGCCGGCCCCCTTGTCCTCTGCCATGCATTTCGCCCCCTTCATAGTATAAGCCATATATAGCCGTCCGCCCCGCAACGGCCGCCTTGCAACGGCCACATCTTGCAGCGGCCGGCTTTGCAACAGCCCGCATCAGCCCGCCGCAATTACGGCAAGCCGCCTCCATTACAGCAGCCCGCTCTGCCCCAGCCTCTTGCTCGCCCTGTCGGCGGCCAGCAGAAGAATAAAATTGACGACGGAGTTAAACAGCCCCACGGCGGCGGCAAAGCTGTACTGCCCGTCGGAGAGGCCGCGCCGGAACACGTATGTGGAGATCACGTCGGCCTTTTCGTAGATGCCGGGGTTGTACATGAGGATAATCTTCTCATAGCCCACAGACATGATGCCCCCCATGCGCAAGATGAGCATGAGCGCGATCGTGGGGGCGATCCCCGGCAGCGTGACGTGCCATATCCTGCGGAGCCGCTTCGCGCCGTCTATCGTGGCCGCCTCGTAAAGCTCCGGGGCCACGCCCGCCAGGGCGGCCAGGAAGATGATGCTGTCCCAGCCGATGGTCTGCCAGATGCCGGAAATGACGTAGACGGGGTAGAACAGGCTCGGATCGGAGGCGTACCTGATGGGCTCCGCTCCCAGAAGCGCGAGAAGCTCGTTAATCAGCCCCTTCGTCGATACGAAGTTCATCACGATGGAGACGATGACGACGACTGAGATGAAGTGCGGTATGTAGGTGATGGTCTGCACCGTCTTCTTGAACGCGCCGCCGCGCAGCTCGTTGAGCATGAGTGCCAGCAAAATGGGCGCGGGGAAGCCGAACACCAGCCCGAGCCCGCTGATGGAGAGCGTGTTGCGGACGGTGCGCCACAGATACTCGGAGCTGAAAAAGGCGGCAAAATGCTTGAAGCCGACCCATTCGCTCCCAAAAACGCCCCTCGTCGCCCTATAGTCCTGAAAGGCGATGACGATGCCGAACATGGGCAAATAGCAGAATATCACGTAGTAAAGCAGCAGGGGCGCCAGCAGGACGTAAAGCATCCAGTATCTGCCGATGGCCCGCCTGAGCTTCAGCCGCGCCGGCGCGGCGGTGCTGCGATTAGCTGCCTGCGCGCTCTCCAAAGAGCTCCCTCCTTCCATGCTTATCCGGTGCGCGGGGTTGCGGCTCCCGCGCCCAGCCCGGCTCACCGGCCGAGCAGAACGTCCTGCAGGCGCACCGCGATGGACGCCATCTGCGAGCGGGAGAGGATGCCGAACGGATCCATCGCGCCGCCGCCCGCGCCCTGGAATATCCCCAGCTCCGAGCAGATGGCTAGGCTCGCCCGCTGCCCGCCGTCCAGCCCGGCGAGATCGAGATCCGCGTAGCCTTTCAGCGCCTCGTCGGCGGCCTCCGGCGAAATGGCCGGCTTCATGCCCATGCCGTCCAATGCGCCGACAACCATGGCCGCCGCGCCGATCCTCGCCATTGGCTCGTCCGGGCTCACGCCCGCGCCCAGCAGGCCGCGCTCGGCCGCCGCGCCCATCGTCGCGTCCCACGCCGCCGGGAGGCCCATGGTGCGCAGGAGCATCGCCGCCGCCTGCCGCGCCGTGACCGGAGCGTCCGGGGCAAACAGGCCGCCCCCGACGCCAAACACGAGCATTTGGGCCGCCGCCCTCTCGATCTCCGCCGCAACCCGCCTGTCCGCGAGCGAGGCCGTGTCGGCGAAGCGCGCCTCCACGCGCAGCGGAACCAGGATCGCGCTGCCGCCGGACAGCACGACGGCAATGCCGCCGTCCGCGGCGATCCTAGCCGGCACTGCGGCGAGCGTCCCGTCCGCGTTCAAAACGGCAACGGCGGTAATCTGGGGCGCGCCCGCCGGGCCGCCCGGCCTGTACTCGACCACCTGCGGCCCTTTGGCGGCAAGCCTCGCCACCGCCGGGGCGCCGGCCATCTCGACCGCAATGCCGCCGGCCGCCGCGCTCGCCGCCAGCGCGCCGACCGCCGCCTCCGCGCGCTCCCTCTGCCCCGCCGTCGCCGGGCGCAGCGCGATTTCCGACCTCGGAAGGCTTTCGACGATAGCGGCGGGCTGCCCTTCGGGCAGTGCCGCGCCAAGCGGGACTTCACCAAGCAACGCCTCGCCGGGCGCCTCGGAAGCTGCGCCGGGCGCTCCCGGAGTTTCGGCGGGAGGCGCGTTCGGGGCAATGGATGGCGGCGCCGAGCTGGCGGCGGCCGAGGCCGGCTCGCCGGATGGCGGCCATGGCCCGTCTGCGGGCGGCACAGGCCCGTCCACTGGCGGTTCTGGCTCGTCGCCGGGCAACGCTGGCTCGTCTATAGGCGGCTCCGGATCGTCTATCGGCGGCTCAGTCTTGTCGTCTGGAGGCTCCGGTCCGTCTATGGGCGGTTCAGTCTCGTCGCCGGGCTGCGCCGGCTCGTCCACGGGAGTTTCTGGCTCGTCCACTGGCGGCTCCGGCCCATCAATAGGAGGCTCTGGCTCATCCACCGGCGGCTCGGTTTCGTCGTCGGGCGGCTCCGGCCCGTCCATGGGCGGGGCGTCCCCGAGGCGAATCAGCCCGCAGTCGTCAAAGAACACCGTTTCCGGAATGGACTCGCCCGGCGTCTTGACGAAGAACTCCAGCCTGCCCGCCGCGACGGCCGCAACGGCCGCGACGGCCGAGTCCGGCAAGACCACCGTGCCCTCGCAGAGGGCGTACTCCGCATCGCCGATCTCCGACGCCTCTGTCAGATACTCGGCCGAATTCCCGCCGTCGCCCGGCACGGCTCTCAGGCCGAGCTGCAACAGCCCCGCCCCGCCGCCCGTCTTGGCCCATGCGGAGAGCCGGTATTCCCCCGCGCCCATCTCCATCACATTCGCGGTCACGTCCTGCGCCGGCCCGTCATGCGCGCCGGTCCTGCCGGAACTCCTGGCGGCGCTCTCGCCGCGATAGGCCGGCGACGCGCGAAAGCCCTGCTGGCTCCCGGAAAAGAGCGTGAACGCCGTGTGGCTGTCCGCGTCGATTGACAGGGCCGCGTCGCCGGCGCCCGCCCATCCCGCCGCGCCGTCCTCGAATCCCGGGTTGTCCAGCAGCTCCGCGCGCCTCATGCCCACGCCGTCTATCAGCAGCGTCGCCGCCGGATAGACGCCGTGATCCCTGTACAGGCACGCCAGAACCGCCTTTGCGAGCGGCGCCTTCCATGTGACCGTGACATAGCCGGACACCTTGGCATAGTCGCCTCCGGGCTGGACGACGACTTCGTCCGGCGTAAAAAAGCCGTTCTGGTCGTTGTCAGCGAGGCCGTCGTTGACGACCAGGAATATCTTGAACGCCTGCGCCGCCGCCGGATCCGCAGTTTCACCGGAGATCTTCACCCAGGTTTCCATGTAATAGGTCCCCTGCCCCAGCGCCTTGAGCTGATCGGTGACATCCTGCACGGGGGAGCGCCAGCCCGAGCTGCTGCCCAGGTCGTAGAGCATCGCGCCGCCGCCGCCAATGCCGCCGCTCTCGCTCCACAGCAGGCTCCCGCCCCAGGCGGCCGACCACGCGCCGCCCTCCAGGCCGCCCTCGGCGTCCCCGTTTTCAAGCAGGTTTTCGCCAATGCCGATTTTGTCCGCGACAGTGACCGTGGCGACAACGCCCGCGCCACCCGCGCCGCCCGCGCTGATCCCGTCCGTCGCCGCAAAGGCGCCGGTGAACGCATACGCGCCGGAAACATGCGGATTGTAGCCGCCCGCGTCCCAAATGATGTCGAGCTCGGCGCCGGAGCCATCCTCAAGCACGACGCTCGCCTTTTGCGGCAACCTCGCGATCGCCGCGTCGGCGGGGACGCCGTACAGCACCTTCACGCCGGCGATGTCCGGAATGCGCGCGATGCCCAGGCTATCTTTGAGCGTGACCTCGCAGGACGTCGCGCGCACTTGGTGCCGCCTGCCTGAAAGCTGCGGATATTCCGACAGGTCGAGTGCGCCCGAAAGGACATATGTGCCGGCAACTCCCGCATTGTACGCGCCTTGCGTCCAGCTGACTGGCACGTATTCAACGCCGCCGCCGTCCAGCGCCACCTTCGCGGCCTTGGGCAGCGCGAGCTCCGAAAACTCCGTGCCAACCCGCGCTACCAGCGGGGCGGCGGGCTCCGCCGACACGATGTCGTCGCACTTCACGAGCATCCATTCGTCAAGATAGATGTCCGCGCGCGGCTCGGAGGCGCCGTTGCTGTCCTGGAAATGGATGAAGCCGGCGCCGTCCGTGCTGCTGGCAAGGCTGCCGGGGACAAAGTCCAGCCACAGCCTGTTCGATATTTTCGCGTATGCCTGCTCGCCAAGAGCGACCGTCGCGGGCGCGAAATCCGGCGGCGCCACGCCGCCCGGATAGCCGTTGCCGCCCGTCCGGAAGTAAAACGTGCCCGAAACGGCCGCGCCGGGTGCGCCCGGCGCGCCTGCGGCGCCGTCCCATACATTGAACATGCCGCTGAGCGGGAGCTGTATCTGGCCCTGCAGCGCGGCGCCCGGACCCTGCCTGGCGTATGCCTGGACGTAGTAGTCGCCCGGCCCCCACTCCTCGAGCGCCGCGACGACGCCCTGCCGGACGGAGGCGTAGTTGCGCTCGCGGTTGGCGAGCCGCGCGCTGTTGCCCTCATACGCGCCCTCGCCGGAGACGATCTCCGCAACCGCGCCGCCCCCGCCATAGTCATGCACGGCCCACGGGGATATGGACGAGGCGGAGTCCTCAAATCCGGGATTCGCGAGCAGCCCGCGCGACGGATCTGCGGCCGCAAAGCCGCTCACCGCGCCAACGCTCGGCGCGTGCGCCGCGTATGGGTTGCCGTAAAAGTCCGCGTATGCGCCCGGCGCCTTGAGCAGCTCGGCCGCCGGAAACTCGTCCGACAAAATTGCCGACAGCGGCAGCCCCGCGTTCAGATATGGCGATCCGTCCCGAAGCGAGAAGTCGCGCGCCGCAAAGTCGCTCTTCCCCTCCCCCGGAGCCGCGAACATCGGATCCCCCTGCATGTTGCCGCCCATGTTGGGCAGCATGTTCGCGCCGTCCGCCGTGTAGTAGGCGTCGCCCTGCCGGATTAAGCTGTACTCCCCGCCGCCGTTCCAGAACAGGTTGCCGCGCACGATCTGCGGCTCTCCGACCGATTCAATCCTGAGCCCTGACGCGCCGAACCACGAGGCGACAATGTTGTTCGCGATGAGGTTCTTGCCGACAAGCGCGCCACTGGCGCGAATCGCGCTGTCCGTGTCAAAGACGGTGTTGTTCATGACGATGTTGCCTTCGCAGGCGAGGGGCCGGTTGGCGTCGATCCACGGCATCAGGTCGATGGCGTATGCCTGCCTCGTGGTGCTTGCCGAGGCAGTTTCGCGGATGTATGCGAAAATGTTGCCGAACATGACATTGCCCTTGCCGAGCAGGTGCGAGGAAACCGTGATGTCGTAGCAGTAGTTCCACCTGAAAATGTTGCCCGCGAGCCTGTCGTCACCGCTGCAGTCCAGCGCGTGCAAGTACTGCGAGTCGCCGCCGCTGACGACATTGCGCTCTATGACGCAGTTCCGGACCCCGTCGCCCGCGTTTGTGGCGCCGTTGATCTCCAGGCCGATGCCGGTGTGCCCGAAGCTCGTGACCGTGTTCCCCCGGATTATGGCCCCGTCGCAGGCGTTCCTGAGGAGGATGCCGTCGCAGGTGATGGCGTCCGAGTTGCCGACGCCGTTGGCGATCTGGTTCCAGTAGGCCGCGTCGCTCCACACACGGTCGAGAACGCAGTTTTCGATCAGCGGGCTCAGGTTTTGCGCCCCCGTCCCGCCGTCATTCTGAAAGACTATGCCGTACTTGTATAGCTGCGTGAGCGCGAGGTTGCGGAACACGAGGTTTTTTGTCGGCGCGACCGCCATGACGGTCGCCCAGCCGCCCGGCCCGCCCTTGAAGGCGATGCCGTCGAACGTGATGTGCTCGCTGTTCTGGAAGAAAAGCAAATAGCCGCCCCGGTTCTCCATTATTTCGGCCCTGCCGGCGGGGTTTCCGAGCCCCTTCACATAGAGCTTCCCGCCCTCCAAAAAATACTCGCCGTCCCTCAAGCCTGCGGCGCCGCCCGACGCAAGGCCCGGCCCGAGGAGTTCCCCGTCCACGTACACCCTGAGAATCGCGGCCCCGCTGTATGGCACGGACCATGCGCCGCCGCCCTCGTCCGACCAGGCGCCGCCCGGCCGCGACAGCGCGGCGATGACCGGATCCGCGCCCGCGCCGTATGCGCCGAAGGCGATGGGCCACTCGGCCGTCCCCTTGACGCCGGCGAAATTCATGGACAGCGCCGGATCGTACCATGCGTCGCCGCGCCTGAACAGCACCGTGTCTCCGGGCTTCAGGGCGCTGACGAACGCCTGCGTGATCTCCTTTTTGGGGGCCAGCTCGCTGGCGCCGTCATTGGCGTCGTCGCCCGACTGCGAGAAGTAGTACGCGGTTCCGGGGCTCTGGCCGGACGCCGCCACGGTCACGCTGATCTCGGGGACGATGTTGCCGTTGTTGAAAACAGAGGCCGTTTCGGCAAAGATCCCCCTGATCGCGTACACGGCGGGCGCGTTCTCGTCATAGCCGCCCTTCTGCCAGGCCACGGCCACGTTCTCGGGGCTGCCGTCCTCCAGCGCCACCGGAAGGCTCGCCGGGAGGGCCAGGCTCTCGAACGGCGTCCCCTCGGCGGCGACAATGGCCGAGGGGGGCGTGTACGACGCGATATTGTTCGCGGGGAGGGTCACGTTCAGCGGTATCAGCTCCATGTCGTCAAAATAGATCGTGCCGGGATAGCCGTTTCCGTCGGACGGGCTCTCCGTTTCCGCCAAAAACAGCGCCCTGGAAACAGCGCCCTCCCATAGGAGCATCGCGCGGTTCTGCACTTTGGCGTAGCCGCCGCTCTGCGGGATCTTGCCGCCCTCCGGCAGCGAAGCCTGGTAATCCGCCTCGCCGAACGGCCTGTACGCTGCCGGGATGTAGCTGCTGTACACCCTGCAGCCGGTGCCGGTCGGCGTCTTGCCCGCAACGATGTCGATGTCCGTCCTGAATTTTACCGTGTAGGCGCCGGCGTCCTCGGCGCCGAGCCGCGCCCAGCCGCCCATATAGTACTCGCCGGGGCCGTTGGCTCTGAGGGCCGCCCTGATATCCTGCCCGATCATGTGATAGGGCTGGCTGTAGCCGGACGCTTTCACGGCCTGCGCCCCGCCGTTCACATATTCGGGTTCCGTCGCTATGGAGCGCGAGCCCGAGCTCATTTCGGCGCTCCACGAGCTACCGAGGCTCGGATCCTCAAACCCGCCGTTTTGCAGGATATTTGCCGGCTCGACCACGCTTATGGCGAGCGACGGCCGCAGATCCTGCGGGTTCGCGATGCCCTGCTCGCCCAGAGAGCCGGCGTCCAGGGTTCCGGCCAGGGCGATGGCGGCGGCCGCAGACAGATCCAGTGACTCCGCGTCCCAGCTGGCTCTGACGTCGTAGACGCTGCCGTCGCCCGTCCTGACCTTGACCGTTTCGGGCAGGCGCAGGTCGTAGGGTTCGTACTTGTCGTAGTCCTTGACAATCTGCTTCGCGTTTGGCGTCAGGATCCGCTCGATGTCGCTGCCGCCGTCGCCTCCGGGCGCCGCGCCGGCCGCCGCCGGAAGGAGCTGCAGGAGCATCGCCGCCGCCGCCAAAAGCGAAACCCATGTTTTCGGGGGTCTGTGCCGATTGCTCATGTCCATATGGCCCACCCTTTCCTTTCATTAAAACTGCTATTTATTTGAAGACTGCTATCTGTTTGGCGCCTAATTAAATACGTAGTGTTAGCATTTAATGCGCACTTATACTGACGAGCATTTGAATTTTCCATTAACGCGAGTCAGAGTTATGCTCGTTTCCTCTGTCCGACCGCAAATTGCGGTCGGAATTTCCAATCGAACACGAGTATAATTCGGATTACTTGCTCAGATAGCGGTCATACGCGGCCTGGTAGATGTCGATGCAGTTCTGTATCCCCATGTCCTCCAGCTTCGCGCGGATGGCCGGAATGTCGCCCGCGCCGGCCTGGCCGGTCACGAGCCAGCTGATCTGCTCGCCGATGTAGGTCTTGATGTCGAGCAGCTGGTCGTTGACGCTCTGCTGCTCCTCGGCCGTCAGCGGTATGTTGGGCAACAGCCGCGAGAGATCCGCGCTGGCAGTCCACTTCTCAATCGCGTCGGCGCCGCGCTCGTGCAGGGATATTGAGTATGTGTCCCACAGGCGCAAAGTGGGGAACGTGCTCGACGAGCCGATGAAATAGAGATACTGCTCGTCCCCCAGGTTCAAAAATTCCTCCGTGAATACCGGCTTGCCGCCCTCCATCGTGTACGACTCGCCCTCCACCCCGTAGTTCGTGATCAAGGCGCCCTCGTCGCCGAAGATGAAATTCAGCCAGTGCGCCGCCTTCTCCGGCTCCTTGCAGGCCGTCGTGATGGCCGCGGAGTTCTGGATCAGCATCCAGCTGCTGTATTCGGCATCGAACACGTAGCCAGGCGAGCCCGCGTCGAGCTTCGGCCAGCCCATGCCAGTCGCGGCAAAGCCCGAGTCCGAGTCGGCCATCGAATTGTTCATCATGGTCGGCTGCATCCCGTATTCAAACCCGACCTGGTGGTTCATGAACTTCCCGTCAAGCGTCGTGCGGTCCTGCACGCTGTAGTCTGGGTCGATCAGCCCATCGTCGTACAGCTCGTGGATGTACGCCATGCCGTCCGCGAACTCCGGCTCCATCGGGCCGTACTTGACCTTGCCGTCCACCTGGTAGAAGTCGTAGTGTATGCCAAACGGCCACAGCAGTTTTCCAATCGGGAAATTGCCCTCGAGGAAGCTTATCCCGGACATGCCCCATGTGTCGGCCCCGCCGGGCTTGCTGTCGCGGAACGCGGCCAGCGCGCCGCGCAGCTCGTCGATTGTCTGCGGCGCGGGCAGGCCCAGCTGCTCGAGCCAGTCGCCGCGAATGACCGGCCCCCTGAATACGTTCAGCTCGCCCTCCTTGCGTATTTCCGGTATAAAGTAGATGTCGTCCGCGTTGTAGACCAGGCTTTTTTTGATGTCGCGCTCCGTGAGCAGCCTGTCGATGTTCGGCATGTGCTCGCCGAGCAGTTCGGTCAGGCGAAGTATGACGCCGTCCTGGTAGTACTTGTCCACGCCGCCGGGCGCCGCGTTCCATCCGAAGCGGATGATGTCCGGCAGGTCGCCGGACGTGATCAATAGATTCAGATCCTGGTTCGCGTCGGCGCCTGCCGGTGGGAGCGTCCAGACAATCTTCGTGCCGGTGCGGCGCTCAAGCTCCTGGTATGCCGCGACGTCGTTGTAGTCCTTTTTGCCGGCCTTCGTGATGCGCTCGTCCAAGGATGCGTAAATCCTCAGCGTTTCCGGGTATTCGTTCAGCGCGGCGCCCTGCTCTGCGGCGGCGGCGCCCGCCGTGCTCGCGGCGCTGTCCGTTGCGCTCGAGGCGCCCTCTGTCGCGCTCGCCGCGCTACCCTCTGTCGTGGCTGCGCCGCTCTCCGTCGGATTCGCCTCGCCGGCCGCCGTGCTCGGCGGGTTGGCCGCCGCAGACGTGCCGCCGGCGCTGTCGCCGCTGCCACCGCCACAGGCGGCAAGCGCCAGCGCCATGAGCGCCGCGATCAGGCCCGCCGCAATCATGCGCATTTTGCGCATTGTGCGTGTTGTGCGTATTTTGCGTGTTGTGCGATATTTCATGTCTGTCACACTCCTTTTTTTCATTAAGTGTAGTCCCTCAAGCGGCTGGGAGGCAAGCCGCAATCTTTGCCGGAACGCCCATTTTTGGCTATTTTTTGCTGCCGCCCGCAATCGGCGGGCTGCCGTTTTTTGCGGGCGCTGCCAGATCTTGCGATCCCGATTGAAAACTGCGGGGCTTCTGTTATAATTACATAATGCCACAGCGTATACGGAGGGACATTCTATGTTTTTTATGCAACGCGCCCGGACATGCGCGGCGCATGGGGCAGGCGCTCGCGCAGGCAACCGCGCGTCCTGGATGGGCAGGACGTTCTACATGTCCCTGCTTTCGGCCATATCGCTGGCAATCGTGCCCCTGGCCGGCATCGCCGCCATCCTCAGCCTGATCCTCAGCCAGACGGTCGCCAAGGAATACCTGCAGTTCAACAACGGGGCGATGGACGAGCTGTGCCTGTACATAGACGAAAACCTCGCGCGCAGCATGGACGCGGCGCAGTACCTGGGCGGCAGCGGCGCCTTGAAAAAGCTCGTCGCGAACACCGACGACACCCAGGCCGAAACCGTGGAGGCGCTGCGCGCGGTCGCGGAGCACACCAGGCGCATCGACCCCCTGCGCGCCTTCAACCCGCTCACGGGCGTGTACATGCCGACGCGGGAGTTCATGGTCATGGGCGGCACGATAAACAGGAATGTTTCCCTGTTCTACGACAGGTCCTTCCAGTTCGAGGGCCTGAGCTCCGAGGCGTTCCGCGAGATGGTCGAGCGCACCGAAACCGTGAGCTACATCCCGTCGCTGAACAGCGGCAGCGCATACCTGCGCTACGAGCCCTACATCTGCTGCGCGCAGAACATCCCCATGGGCTACATATCCAAGCGCGTGTTCCTGCTGACGCTGATCAGCTGCGACGACTTGGAGAGCCTGATTTTGGGGCGCATCCCCGACAGCAGCTTCTTCTTGATCAGCGCGCCGGACGGCACTCCCCTGATGGCGACAGCAGGCGTCGCCGCGGACATGGCAACGGGGGGGGGGGGGTTTTCACGCGGCT
>JAISFK010000157.1 GCA_031263625.1 Clostridiales bacterium | reverse complement strand
ATCAGCTTCAGGTGGCTGAACAGGGACACCCACATGAAAATCGTGAATATGGACGCGACTGTCGTGATGAGTATGTTCTGGGCGGCCAGATCGCTGTCGCCGCCCATCTGCTGCGCCATGCTGAACGAGGACACGGCCGCCGGCGCGCCGAACAGCGAGACGAGCGTCAGCAGCTCGACGCCCCGGAAGCCCATCGCAACGGCGAGGCCGAGAAATATGGCGGGCGAGATCAGCAGCTTGAGCGCCGCGACGGCGGACAGCAGCCTCATGTTGTCGCCGAGCGAGCGCTTTTGGAACGTGCCGCCGAGGATTATGAGCGCTATCGGCGTCGCCGCGCCCGTGAGGCTGCCCAGCGAGCTTTCAATGACGCGCGGGAGCCGGACGCCCAGAGCGGAGAAGGCGATGGCGACCGCCGTCGATACGATCAGCGGGTTTTTGCATATGTTCGTCAGTATGGATTTGAGCTGAACTTTCCCGCCGCGAAACATTTCGAGCGCCACGACGGCCAGGATGTTGAACACCGGCACGATGGCCGCTATGAGAAGCGCGGTGGCGCCGGCCCTGTCGCCGTACAGCGACTGCACCACGGGAAAGCCGTACAGGACAAAATTGCTCCTGAATATGCCCTGCAGCGCGACGCCCCTTTTCCTTCCGTCGCCCGTGAGGCGCATCGCGACGGGTATGCCGCACAGAAACACCGCCACAATGCTCAGGACGCCAAACGCCAGCAGCTTGGCGTTCACGATGTCCTCAATCGCCGAGCCGTATATATTGCTGAACAGCATGCACGGCAGCAGGACGGCGAACACCAGCTTGTTCATATGGGCGTAGGCCGTCTGCGGTATCAAATGAAACGATTGGGTCAGATAGCCAATGCCTATGAGAATGACAAGCGGCAAAACGACGTTTACCGCGACAAGCAGGCTGTCCAAGTGTACATTCCTCCCGGCGCGCTCAGAATAATGCCCATGCAGTGCCAATGCTAATGCCTAATGCCTAATGCTAATCCGCAGCCTAATCTCCGGCCTAATCCGCGGCCTACTCTTCAGCCTACTCCACGGCGCAGCCGGGAAAGTAGTGCTTCAGTATCTCGGCATATGCGAAGCCGGCGGCCGCCATGCCCTTCGCGCCCTCCTGGCTCATGCCGACGCTGTGCCCCCAGCCCTTGCCCAAAAACCTGTACGCGCCGGACTCGGTGGGCAGCGGCTCGACGGCGCCCGTGCCCGACACGGCCATCAGCCCGCCGCTGGGCAAGGTCGCGGCCAAGCCGCTCCCGGCCGCGGCCGCCTTCCCCTCCGGCGCGATGCCCGCCTTGCCGCCGGACGCGCCTATGGCCTGATAGCTCTTGCCGTTCGTCGTGATGGTGTACAGCTGGCTGTATATGCCTTCCAGAAAATAGCGGCAAGCCTCTCTGGCATAGACCTTCTTGCCCTTCGAGCCCGTTATCGTCACCTCGGTCGCTCGCCCTGCGGCCGAAACGCCGGTTATCGCAACGCCGCTGACCGCGCCTATGTCCACCCCGTTTTTCAGCAGCCGGCTCTGTATCTCGGCGGCCGTGTATACCGCTTCCCACGAGTAGTGAAGCGAGTTGCCGGACTCGTACTCGTCCGGCACGCTCGCGAGGTAGGGGAAGCTCGTGCTGCCCCACACGTTTTTGACGTCCTCCGTCGCGCCGCCGCTGGAGCTGAAATAAAAGACCTGGGCGGGGCTGCCCTGCCATGTCACGATCTTGCCGCTCGTGGCGTCCACGGCCGCCGTCGTCCGCTCGTGCTCGTCGCCGGCGCTGCTGTAAACCTGGCAGTTTTGCGTGTTGCACAGATCGAATCCGAGCGAGGCGTGCTTGCGCATGGCGTTGACGGTGTACGTCCGCGCCGCGACGGCCTGCGCCTTGAGCGCCTCCTCCGCGGACGAAGCCTGAACCTCGCGCGGCACGACGCCATAGAGGTAGTCGTCCATCGCCAGGATATTCACGACGGTCATATCGCTGCCGCCCACCCTGACAAGCTCAATCTGCCCCCGGTACGGCTTGCCGTTCAGCGAGATCCGCGGCCCGCCGGCGCTGTCGCTTGCGCTGGCTGCGGCGCTGCCGCCCGCGCTGGCATTTGCGCTGCTGCCCGCGCTGCCGCTTGCACTGCCGCCCGCGCTGCCAGCTTCATTCGCGGCGGCGGGGGCCGCGCCGCTTTGCGCGGCGGCGTTCGCCGAGGCGCCTCCCGCTGAGGCGCCGATCGGGGCGAGGCGCAGGCTTCCGGCGGAGACGTCGGCGACAAACTGGAACACGCCGTCCAGCTCGACGGATATGTATTTGCCGGCCAGCGACGCCGGCGCGGGCGCATACGCCCCGTAGTCCTTCGCGAGGGACGCCTGGATGAAGCTCTCCGCTTCGGCCTGGCTCCCAAAGCCTCCCGCCAGCAGAACCCAGCGGTCGATGTACGCCAGCCGCGAATCTATGCCATTTCTGCCCAGGGCGCGCGCAAGCTCGTTGAGGCCGGACGGCGTCATGCCGCTCGCGCCGTCGCCGCCCAGCGCGGCGGCATACTGCGAAGCAAACGAGTATTTGGACAGCTTCAGCGCCGACGTCTTGCCGGCGAACGCTATGTCCAGCAGATGAACCTCCCGCTCCTGCGCGTATGCCGGAATCTGCTCCTGCCCTTGCGGCTGGCCCTGCCCTTGAGCCTGCCCCTGCGCCTGCTCCCGCTCTTGCTGCAGCCACGCCTGCTGGCGCTGCAGCGCCTGCTCCCTGCCGCTCGCCTGGGCCTGATAGCCGCCGTATGCCATGCTCAGCGCCAGCCCGGACTCGCTGTAGGCCGACACGCTGTCCACCGCCTTGTTTGTCGTGACGCTGGCGTCAAAGTACAGGCCGACGCGCACAGATTCCGGCATTTCGCCGTATGCGAACGCGGCGGCGCCGCTCCCCGCCGGCGCGCACAAAAGCAGGAGCGCCGAAACCGCGCAGGCCAGAACCGCCGCGCCCGCCAGAGAGCGCGCGGGCGCCAAAAGCCGCGAAATCCCCGCCCCCGACTGCAACCTCGGCTTCGGCTTCGGCCTCTGCCGCAACCGCGCAGATAGCGCGAGCCGCGCGGGCGCCAAAAGCCGCGCAAAACCCGCGCAAGACCCTGGCCGCGCAAAACACCCGCGCGAGCCGTTCGGCCCGGCTTGCCCGCGCCGCCCTGCGCGCCGGCGCGACGCCTCCCAGCCCGGCCCGGCGCGCCGCGCCGCCCGCTTGATCGAAACCGCCCGGGGCAGTGCCAACGGCGCCCCGCTTAATCTTTTGCAAATCATCATGCCTCCGCTATGTATACTGACGAGCATTTGAATTTTCCATCGACGGCGCAACGCCACCCCGCTCTTGCTCGGCGCAAACCCGCAACGGCCGCGGCAATTTGCCCTGGCGCGACGCCAACCCGCGCCTGGCCGCGCCGCGCTAGTCCTTCGCGCCCAGCGCCGCCATCGTGATGTAGTTGTACGGCTGGTTGAAGTGCGGGAGGAAGAAGATGTCGAGCAGCGCCAGCTTGTCTATCGAAAGCTTTTCCTCGATGGCCAGCGAGAACATGTGTATGCCCATCGACACGTCCTGATACGACGCCATCTGCGCGCCCAGTATGCGCCGGGATTTTTTGTCGTAGACAATGCGCAGCTTGACCTTGTAGTTGTTTTCCTCGATGAACGCCGGCTTCTGGTAGTCCTCGAATTGGGCGTATGCGGCGTCAAAGCCCGCCTTTTTCGCGGCCGCGAGGTTCAGCCCGGTCGAAACCATCTTGTAGTCGAACACGCAGATGCCGTTCGAGCCCTGCACCCCCGCCGATTCGAGGTTCGCGCCGCACACGTTTTTGCCCGCGACGATGCCGCTGCGCACGGCGTTCGAGGCGAGCGCGATATACGCGGGCGCGCCCAGCGCGTTGTCCCAGACCGTTGCGCAGTCGCCGACGGCATAGACGTCCGGCTCGCTGCTCCTCTGGCAGCGGTCGGCCAAGTACGCGCCGTTGCCGAACAGCTTCAGGCGGCCCGCGCCAAGCTCGCAGTTGGGCCTGAAGCCGATGGAGAGGATGACGAGCTCGGCGTCATACGCCGACTTGTCCGTGCGGACGCCGGACACCTTGCCGGCGCCCTCAATGGCCGTGATCACCTCGCCGAAATGCAGCTCGATGCCATTATCCGAGAGATTTTTGTCCATGTCCTCCGTGAACCACGGATCGTAATACGTTGACAGGCATGTGCCCGCCGCCTCGAACAGCAGCGCTTTTTTGCCCCGGCGCTTGACGGCCTCGGCGATCTCCACGCCGATGTATCCGGCGCCGACGACGGCCACGCTCTTGACGGCCGGGTCGCTCAGCGCCTCGTCGATCGCCTGCCCGTCCTGGAACAGCTTCACGAAAAACACGTTTTTCAGCTTCACGCCCGGTATTTTCGGCTCAATCGGCAACGAGCCGGTGGCAAGAATCAGCTTGTCGTATTTCGCCTCAACGGCACCGCCGCTCTTGTCCGTCGCGTATGCCGTTTTGCCCTCAAAATCGATCCTGCCGACGGACGTTTCGAGAAGGAATTTGGCGCCCTTGTCAGCCATCGCCTGGCCCGACGCATAAAAAAGGCCGTCCGTGCCATTGATTTGGCGGCCTATCCAGAGCGCCGTCCCGCAACCCAGGTAGCTTATGTTCGAGTTGCGCTCTATGATGGTGAGCTCGTGGCCCTGGCCGCTGTCCAGGATGGTGTTCGCCGCCGCGATGCCGGCGTGGTTCGCGCCTATCAATACAATCTTTGCCATTTTACGCTATCCCCCAAAACAAAAAATTTTGCAATGCCATAATGATACCATAAAATCGGCGGCTTCGCCACAAAAAAGCGAAA
>JAISFK010000122.1 GCA_031263625.1 Clostridiales bacterium | reverse complement strand
ACGGACTACATCCAGAGCATGTATAAAGCGCCGGAAGAGTATCACAAGCTGTACTTCGGGGAAATTGTCCACATGGAGGAAGCGGCGGAGGCGGCGCGATAGCAAAGAGGGAGCGTCAGTATATACTCGTGTTCGATTGGAAATGCGGCAAAAGAACGGCGCCCCGAAAGCTGGGGCGCCGCTCTTTTGCCTATGCCCGCGCCTGCAGGCCGGCGGCTGGGCAATAGGCCGTTGCAGGTGCCTGCGGCGCCCCACGATGCCGCTTTTCGCCCTCGCGGTTCAGAATCCTTTTGCCCTCTCGGAAAAAAACGTTGACAATATGATATTTACATGATATGCTTACTAATAATTATATCACATATATATTATATATGTAATGTGGAAAGGGTGGGGGCAAGCCATGAAAGCCATGAAAGATTTGCGGAATTTGCGTAATTTGCGAAAATGGAAGCGCAATTTGCTGTTAGCGGGGTTGCTGCCGCTTTGTCTGGCGCTCGCGCTGATACCTGCCGGATGCGCGGGCGGCGCCCGCGCGCCGGCCGGGACGGCGACTTCTGCGGCGGCTTCCGCATCGGGCGCCGAGGCAACGGCAGGCGCGGCGCCGACTGCGGACGCTAACGCCTCCGCGCCCGAGGCCGCAACAGCCGCCGCGACGCAGGCATCCGCCGCCGCGGGCGCCGACAGGCCGGGGCAGCAGGGCGGCAACGGCGGCGGGCAAGTGCTGAACGTGCATGTTGACGTCGAGATAAGCACGCTCGACTTCCACAACACGGGCGAGGGCAACGCCCTCAACGCCATGAACGAGATGGGCGACGGGCTGTACAGGGTGGACGCCGACGGCGCGCCCCAGCTCGCCGTCGCCGAAAGCGCGGACGTCAGCGCCGACGGCCTCACCATCACGTACAAGCTGAGGGACACCGCGTATTACGACGGCACGCCGGTCACGGCCCGCGATTTCGTGTACTCGTGGCGCAGGCTCGCCGACCCGGCCCTGGAAAACACGTACAACTCGCTGCTGGCCGTGGCCAACATCGTCAACGCGAACGAGGTGATAGCGGGGGAGCAGCCCCTGGACGCCCTCGGCGTGGAGGCGACCGACGACAAAACCCTCGTCGTGCGGCTTTCCGGGCCGCTGCCATTCATCGACACCCTTTTCGCGTTCCCGCCGTTCTTCCCGCTCAGCGAGGACTTTGTGACGGCGCAGGGATCGAGCTTCGCCGCATCGCCGGAAACGCTGCTGACGAACGGGCCGTTTTACGCGACGGAGTACGAGCCAAACGCCAACTCTGTGACGCTGGCCAGGAACCCGCTGTA
The DNA here is from genome assembly GCA_031263625.1 of Clostridiales bacterium. Classification (GTDB taxonomy): domain Bacteria; phylum Bacillota; class Clostridia; order WRLR01; family WRLR01; genus JAISFK01. Next base: position 8,253 of record JAISFK010000122.1, on the reverse strand, counting down.
TTACAGGGCCGACGAAATAAGCCTGGACGGGATCGTCTACCGCACGGTCAAGGACCCGCAGCAGGCCGCGCTTTCGTACCTGAGCGGCGAGCTGGACACGGCCAGGCTGTCCGGCGAGCAGGTCGAGCTTTACAAGGACGATCCGGAATACCACGGATTCCTGACATCGTACCTGTGGTGGATCTCCCCAAACCACCAGAACCCGGATCTCGCGAACCTGAATCTGAGGATCGCGCTGGCCAAGTCCTTCGACAAGGACGCGCTGGCAAGCAACGTGCTGAAAAACGGCGCGGCGGCGGCGCATTACTACGTCCCGCCCGGCGTGGCGACGGGCCCCGACGGCAAAGACTTCCGCGACGGGGCGCCCAACTATTTTGAAACCGACAAGGCGGACGCGCTGGCCCGCTGGGAGCTGGCGAAGCAGGAGCTGGGCAAGGATTCCGCGGAGTTCACGCTACTGGTCGAGGATTCCGACATGGCGATCAGCGTGGCGCAGTTCGTCCAGGCGCAGATCCAGGAAACGCTGCCCGGCGTCGCGATAAACGTGGAGCCACTTCCAAAGAAGGCCAAGGCCGACAGGGTTTCCGACCTCGACTTTGACTTCAACCTGCACCGCTGGGGGCCCGACTATTCGGATCCGCTGACGTTTCTCAACCTTTGGACGTCGTCGCCCAAGCGGAGCTGGCACAGCGACGAGTACGACGCCCTCGTCGCGGACGCCACGAGCGGGCCGCTGACGCTCGACGCCGCGGCCCGCTGGCAGGCCCTGCACGACGCGGAGCAGATTCTGGGGGACGACGCAGTGACGTTCCCCGTGTTCATCCAGGGCGAGGCCATGCTGATCAAGCCGAGCGTTTCGGGCGCGGAATTTCACTTTGGCACCGGGCTTCACAGTTTGAGGCACGTCAAAAAGGACTAGCGCCGGGCCGGAACAGGGGCGATGGCGATGCGCCGCCGGACTGACGATGGCGGCGCGGCGCGCGCGAAAGCGCGATCGCGCCGCCGGCAAGCGCAGAGAGAGATGCAGAGAGACGTGCGCCACAGCGGGGGCGCGGGCAGAGGCGGGGGGCAGAGGCATAGGCGCGGCGCTTTTGACGCCGGGCCGGCACGAACGGCGGGACGAAACCGCGCCGTCGTTCGCGCCGCCGCCGCCCGCGCCGCCAGCCGGCCTCGCGCCCGGCGCCAAGCGGGTTGCCGCAGTGGGAGGCGGCGTATATGGGGGCTTATATCGCGAAGCGGGTCATGCTTTCTTTCGCCACGCTTCTGGCCGTGCTGTTCATCCTTTTCATGCTGATGGATCTGATGCCCGGCTCGCCGTTCAACGACGAAAAGCAGACGCCGGAGCAGATCGCACGCTCCATCGCCCTCTACGGGCTGGACAAGCCGTGGCCCGCGCGCTTCGGCCGCTACGCGCTCAACATGCTGACGGGCAACTTTGGCGTGTCGTATGTCATCTCCAAGAACATCCCGGTGACGGACCTGCTGAAAACCCGGTTCGCCGTTTCCGCGCGGATCGGGCTGCAGGCGGTGGCGCTGGGGGCGTCCTTGGGCGTCCTGCTGGGCGTCGCGTCGGCGATCCGGCACAACACGCTGCTGGATCGCGCCTGCGCGCTTGTTTCCGTGATCGGCATCAGCATACCGTCATACGTTTTCGCCCTCACGCTTTCGTATGCCGCGGGCTTCAAGCTGGGCTGGTTCCCGCTGCTCTACCAGCCAAAGCAGGCGATCGCGTCCTCCGTGCTGCCGACCGTGGCCCTGAGCCTCGGCCCGATGGCGAGCCTGGCCCGCTTTTCCCGCGCGGAGATGCTGGACGCGATGGACTCCGACTACATACAGCTCGCCAAGAGCAAGGGCGTGCATGGCCCCAGGCTGATCGCGTCGCACATGCTGCGCAACGCCATGATACCCATAGTCACGGTTCTGGCGCCCCTCGTCGTGGGGCTCATGACCGGGAGCCTCGTCATAGAAAAGATATTTTCCGTGCCAGGCATAGGCTCGCTCCTGATCACGGCGATACAGTCAAACGACTACAACGTGGCCATTACGCTGTCGTTCATATACTGCGCCATGTACATAGGGTTCATGCTGATCGTGGACATACTGTACGGCGTCATAGACCCGCGCATACGCCTTGTGAAGGAGGCCGGATTTCATGACTGACACGGGGGCCCCGCAAAAGGGGCGCATGGAGGATCGCCGCCGGGATGGCGCCGCCAGCGATGGCGGCCTGGGGGCCGATATTCCAGGGGCAGACAGCCTGCGGGCGGATCGCTCGCTGGCGGGCCGCTTTTGGGCGGATTTCAGCCGCGCAGACAGCCTGCGGGCGGATCGCCGCCGCGCAGACCGCGAGCTGCTGGAGCGGGCGCTGGCCGGCAGGTTCCCCAAGCCCAGGCTGATCAGCCCGGCGCGGCTCGATCCCTTTGCCGATGACGACTTCGACAGCCTGGAGGCGCCGCCCGCCGCCGAGGAAAGCACCGTCGGCGCGGGCGGCGGCTTTTGGAGGGACGCGCTGCTGCGGCTGCGCAAAAACACCGGCGCCGTCCTGGGCGCCGCGTGCATAGCCGCCATCGTCGCCATGGCCGTCGTCGGCCCCATGCTGTCCCCGTACCGCTACGACGAGCAGATCGTCGGCAACGACAGCATGGCGCCGCGCGTGCCCGGCATCGAGAGGCTGGGCTTTCTCGACGGCGGCGAAACCCTCAAAACCTCAACCGGGTCGGCGAGCGTGAACAAATACAGGGACAGGCCGGACGGCGACGGGCTCTACTACTGGTTCGGCAGCGACACGCTGGGGCGCGACATCTTCACGAGGACGTGGGAGGGCACGAGGATCTCGCTGTTCGTCGCGCTGGTCGCGGTCGTGGCCGACATCCTGTTCGGCGTCGGATACGGCTTCGTGTCCGGCTATTTCGGCGGCAAGACGGACATCGTCATGCAGCGCGCGGTGGAGGTCGTCAACGGGATCCCCACGCTGGTGATAGTCACGCTGCTCATCCTGGTGCTGAAGCCGGGCCTGCTCAGCGTCACGCTGACCATCATGCTCACCGGCTGGATCGGCATGAGCCGCATGGCGAGGGCGCAGATGCTGAAAATCAAGGGCAGGGAGTACGTGCTGGCCGCGAGGGCGCTTGGCGCGGGGCACCTTTCCCTCATCTTCAGGGAGATAGCCCCCAACGTGTTCGGCCAGCTGCTCATCATGTCCATGTTTTCCGTTCCCGGCGCGATTTTCACGGAGGCGTTCCTGGCCTTCATCGGGATCGGGATCCCGGTGCCGATGGCTTCGCTGGGCTCCATGATATCCGAGGCGTTCAAGTCCATGACAGTCCACCCGTACATGCTCGTGTTCCCCGTGGCGGTGCTGGCAGCGCTCATGCTCAGCTTCAACATGCTGGCGGACGGCCTGCGGGACGCGCTGGACCCGAAAATGAGGGACTTGTGACATGCTTTGGGGGAGAGAGGGGGGGCGGCATGGCGGCGGATGATGCGGGCGGCGCGAACGGCATGGCCGGCGCGGGCGGCGCAAATGGGGCAGGCGGCGCGGGCGGCGGGAACGGCATAGCAGGCACAGGCGGCGCGGATGCCGCGGGCAACGCGGGCGGCGCGGAATACGCGGGCGGCGCGGACGGCGCGGACGCCATACTGAAAATCAGGGGGCTGGAGGTGGCGTTCAAGACGACTGCGGGGACTGTGCGCGCGGTGCGCGGCATCGACCTGGATCTGCGCCGCGGGCAGACGTTTGCCATCGTAGGGGAATCCGGCAGCGGGAAATCCGTCGCCGCAAAGGCGATTGTCGGCATACGGGCGCGGAACCAGTCCGTGACGGCGGGAACTGTCGAATACGCGGGCGCGGGCGCCGGGGCGCTGGCCGCGAGCGCCGCGCGGAAGGCCGGCCGCGCAGGCGGCGGCGCGGGCCAAAATGCATGCAGCGACACGAGTCAGGGCGCGGGCCAGAATGCGGGCAGGGCGGCGTCGATCGACCTTCTCCGGCTGAGCGAAAGGGACATGCGGAGGAACATAAACGGCAGAAGGATATCCATGATTTTTCAGGATCCCATGACATCCCTGAACCCGACCATGCCCATCGGCAGGCAGATCATGGAGCCCATGCTGCTCCATTCGAGGGCGTCCGGAATATCCAGGGGGGAGGCCCGCGCAAAGGCGCTGCGCCTTTTGGAGCTTGCGGGCATACCGGATCCGGCCGGGTGCCTGCGAGCGTACCCCCACCAGCTTTCCGGCGGCATGCGCCAGAGGGCCGTGATCTCCGTCGCCCTGGCGTGCGACCCCGAAATACTCATCTGCGACGAGCCGACCACGGCGCTGGACGTGACCATACAGGAAAAGATCCTGCGGCTGATCAAGGACATCCAGAGGCGGACGGGCATCTGCGTCGTATACATCACGCACGACCTGGGCGTCGTGGCAAAGGTGGCGGACATGGTGGCCGTCATGTACGCCGGCAGGATTGTCGAGAGCGGCACGGCGGAGGAGATCTTCTACGATCCGCGCCATCCCTACACGTGGGGGCTGCTCCTCGCGGTGCCGGACATGAACGCGAGCGGCGAGAGGCTGCACGCCATACGCGGCAACCCGCCCAACCTGCTGCACGGCATCGAGGGCGACGCCTTCGCCCCGCGCAGCCCGCACGCGCTGAAAATCGACGCGCGCAGGGCGCCGCCGCTGTACCAGATCAGCCCGACGCATTTTGCGCGCTCGTGGCTTTTGCACGAAAACGCGCGCCCGCCGGAGATGCCGGGCGAGCTGAGGGCGCGCATCGACGGGATGATCGCCCAGGCGCTCGCGGATGCGCGCCATTGATACGGCCGCGGGGGCGCGCAGGCGGGGGCGCAGGCGCATGGGGGCGCGGCGGCACGGGGCGCAGGGCGCAGGGCGCGGAAGCCTGCCGGAAATGTCTGACGGGGGCTTGGCGAAAGCTTGACGGAAGGAATGATCGCAATGGCGGACGAAGCGCTAAATGATCGGGCCCTGCTGCGCGTGGAGGGCCTGAAGCAGTTTTTCAGGGCAGGCCGCGGGCGCACGGTCAAAGCAGTGAACGGGGTTTCATTTTCCATATTTCCGGGCGAAACGTTTTGCCTCGTGGGCGAATCCGGCAGCGGCAAATCGACCATCGCCCGCTCCGTCGCGCGGCTATTCGAGCCGTCGGCGGGGAAAATAGAATTTGGGGGCATGGACATATCGGGGCGGCTCAGCGCGGCATCCCGCAGGGCGCTGCGCGCCGGGATGCAGATGATATTCCAGGATCCGCTGGCCAGCCTGAACCCCCGCAAAAAGGTCTTCGACGCCATTGCCTACGGGCTTGTGGAGCTGGGGCTGTGCGCGAGCCGCGCGGAGCTCTCGCGGCGGGTCTTCGGCATCATGGAAAAGGTGGGGCTGCCGCCCGACTTCGCCGGCCGCTACCCGCACCAGTTCTCCGGCGGGCAGCGGCAGCGCATAGGCATTGCCAGGGCGTTGGTCATGAACCCCAGCCTCGTGATTGCGGACGAGGCGATCAGCGCCCTGGACGTGTCCATCCAGGCGCAGATTGTGAACCTGATGAAAGATCTGCAGCGCGAAACCGGGGTCGCGTACCTGTTCATCGCCCATGACCTGGCCATGGTCAAATGCATATCCGACCGCGTCGGCGTCCTCCACAACGGCTACATGGTCGAGATTGGCTTCAGGGACGAGATCTTCGGCGACCCCGTGCATCCGTACACGCGCTCGCTGCTCTCGGCCATACCCGTCCCGAACCCCATAGCGGAGCGGCGGCGGATCGTCTTCTCGTACAGCTGCGCGGAAAGCGGCGTCGATTACGGCAGGGGCGCGCTGCGGCGCCTGGGCGGGACGCACTGCGTGCTGGCGGAAGACGCGGAGCTGGAGCGCTGGACGCAGGAGCCGGGGCTGTAGCGCCGCGCGGCAATATGCGGCAAGATATAGCGAGATCGCGAGATCATCGCCCGGCAATATGCGGCATGCGGCAAAATATAGCGAGATATGGGCGTAAGATATGGTAAGATATAGACAGCAAATGACAGATCGCGGGCAACAAGGAGGATGGCGCCATGCCAGACAGAGAGCTTGACCGATACATTGATTCCCGCGCGGGCGAATTGCTGCGCGACGTCGCGAGGCTCGTGCGCATAGACAGCGCGAAAGGGGAGGCCCTGCCGGGGAAGCCGTTCGGGAGCGGGCCGGCGGCCGCCCTCGCGGAGGCTGAGGCCCTGCTGGGGGAGGCCGGTATGGCCGTGAAAAATTACGGCAACTACGTCGTGACGGGGGACTACGGCCCGCCCGACGCGCCGGGGCTGGACATCCTCGCCCATCTGGACGTCGTCCCGCCGGGCAGCGGCTGGAGCGTGACGCGCCCGTTCGAGCCCCTGGAGAGGGACGGCAGGATTTACGGGCGCGGGACAGCGGACGACAAAGGCCCGGCGATCGCCGCCCTGTATGCCGCGAAGGCGGTCAGGGCCCTCGGCGCGCCGCTTAAAAAGAGGCTGCGGCTCGTGCTGGGCTCCGACGAGGAGAGCGGGAGCCAGGACATTCGCCATTACTATTCCATGGAAAAAGAAGCGCCGATGACGTTTTCGCCGGACTCGGCCTTTCCGGTCGTGAGCACCGAAAAAGGCGGCTTCAGCCTGAACGTGCGGGCGCGGTGGGATGGCGCCGCGAGCGCGGGGGACGCGAAGGGCGCGGGGGGCGCAGTATTCATCAAAGAGGCTGCGGGCGGCTCGCGGGGCAATATCGTGCCCGGCGAAGCCCATGCCCTGATACGCGGGCTTTCAAAGGCCGAGGCGGCGCCTTTCGCCGAGGCGGCTCAAGCCGAAACGGGCGTGTCCTACGCCCTTTCCGAAAGCGGCGGGCTGCTGAGAATCGACGCCGTCGGCGCCGGCGCCCACTCGGCGGAGCCCGAATCCGGCAACAACGCCAACACCGGCCTGCTCCGCCTGCTGGCCGCGCTGCCGCTGGCGGAGGGCGCGGCCTCGGCCTCGGCGAAGCTCAAGGCCATGTGCGCGCTGTTCCCCCACGGCGACTGGTCGGGCAGGGCGGCTGGGATCGCGATGGGCGACGAGCTGTCCGGCTCTCTGACGATCAGCCTCAACATCCTCAAAATCGACGAAACAGGCTTTGATGCGCTGTTCAACAGCCGCTGCCCCATCTGCGCGACGGAGGAAAACGTGCTGGCGCCGCTCAGGGAGAGGGTGGAGGCCGCAGGGCTGATTTTCCCCGACGACGCGAAAATGCGCCCGCCGCACCACGTGCCCAGGGACGCGCCGTTTATCAGAACCCTGCTGGACTGCTATGAGGACTATACGGGGGCGAAAGGCTGTTGCCAGCACAGCGGGGGCGGAACCTATGTCCACAGCCTGAAAAACGGCGTCGCGTTTGGCGCGGCGTTTCCCGGCACGGACAACAGGATGCACGGCGCTGACGAATTTGCGGTGACAGGCGAGCTCCTGACGGCGGCCAAGATATTCGCGAGCGCAATTCGGCGCCTGTGCTGCTGACACTATTCTCAAGCATGAGCGCGGCATAATATGGCTTGCCGCGACTATGGCTTGCCGCGTTTGATGGGCGGCGCCCCGAAAGCTGGGGCGCCGCTCTTTTTGCCCATGCCCGCGCATGCAGGCCGGCGGGCGCCGGCGCGCAGGCGCGAGCAGCGCGGGCACAATGCGGGCAACGCGGCCGTTGCGCAGGCGAGAGCAGCGAGGACGGCGCGAGCAGCGGGCGCGGGCGCGGCGCCATGAAAATTATTTGCTAATTATTGACAAATATAGAAATATATAATATAATTGGGAATAATTAATAATCGAAAGGGGTGTTTCACATGAAAAAAAGAGCGTCCGCCGCAAAAGAAAGAGCGCCTGCCTGGCGAGCAGGCGCGCCCGCCGGGCTCAAAGAGCCGCCCGCGCGGCTCGGGCCGCTCAGCAGGTGGCTCAGACCGCTCAGGCCGCTCTGCGTCTTTATGGCCCTGCTGGTCGCCGCGCTGGCGCAGCTTCAGGCGTTCGCCGTGCCGGAGGCCGTACTGCGGGCGGCCGGCAACTACCCCAAGGCCAAGACCGAGCAGACGGTCAAGTCCGAAAAAGAGCTGGCAAAGCTCGCCGAGTACGAAACGCGCATAAAGGCGTCCATCAAGGACGCCGAGATAAGCAGGACAAAGCTGCTGGCGCAAAAAAGGGCCGAGCTGAAGCAGATCCGCAAGGTCAGAGACGACGCGGCAAAAAAAGAGCTGGAGGAGATCAAGGGCCGGAAAACGAA